>CALOAZ010000145.1:0-34077 GCA_942491355.1 uncultured Phycisphaeraceae bacterium | reverse complement strand
AAATCGCGCGCTTCCCGTTCAGTTGCGTATTGCTAAACACGTGGCGGTCACGCACGGTCAGGTCGCTGCCTTCCACGAGTGTGAAGTTCAGGTACCGCGCCAGATAAGCATGTTCGAAGTACGTTTCGTTGTTGGGTCCGGAGGTGAGCAGGACGATGCGCGGATTATCCTGATGTGCCGGTGCAAGCTGGTTGAGTGTCGTGCGCAGCGTGCGGAAATAATCGGCAAGACGATGCACACGGCATCGTTCGAAAACTTCGGGGAACATGCGCGTCAGGACGATTCGATTTTCCAGAGCGTATCCCATGCCCGAGGGCGCCTGGGTGCGGTCGCCCAGATGACCCACCACTGGCCGTTGGGGGCTCGGGCCAGATCGGCGGCATAGATATGGAGCCAGAGGTTGTTGCGTGTGGCGATGCCGCAGGCCGGGCGCAAAAATCCGGGATTGGCCAGGATCAATTCGGGCGGAAGATGATTTTCCTTGATGAGGCGCTGGTCGCCATAGGCGTCGGCGATCACTTGGTTGAGCAGCATGGCCCGTTGAGAGATGGCCTGTTCGATCGACACCCATTCTTGTGCTGAAATCATCATCGGCACGGCGTCGAGTTGCCAGGGCCGATACATGCCCGAGTGATCGCCGTAGACGTTATAGGTGACGCCGTTTTCATGGATGAACCGGCGGGTGTGTTCCCATCGTTCGGAAATATTCGAAGTGCCGACGGCCGTCAGTTCCTGCATCAACTTCTGCCAGGCGGGGCGCGTCTGTCCGGAGGCATCGATCAATTCATCGTAGTGCCCATCGATGGCGTGATAGGGCCAAGGGTAGCCGGCCGAAGATGTCGCAGGATGGGGAGCGGGCGAATTCATGCACACAGCCCTTTTGACGTCAGGCGCAAGGAGGCATCATTGTATCCGTGGTCAAGTCAGATCGCGCGAACGTGGCGCCGTAAATCCAGCGTGTGCGGAAACTCGGGATTCGGTTCGAGCGACGGTACGGCCATCGGTCCGGGCGTATGGCCGTGAGCGAAGAATCGTGCCGTGCGTCGCGCTTCGGCTTCCATGCCGTTGACGGGAAGCGTGGCATAGTTGCGCCCGCCGGGATGAGCCACGTGGTAGGTGCAGCCGCCGATGGAGCGCTGGTTCCATGTATCGACCACGTCAAAGACCAGCGGCGTATCGACGCCGATCGTCGGGTGCATGCAATGCGGCGGTTGCCACGCGCGATACTTCACGCCCGCCACGAATTGTCCTTGGACACCAGTCGGGCGCAACGGGACGCGCCGGCCATTGCAGGTGACCACATGGCGCGCATCAGTCAGGTTGTCGACTTTGACCTGCAGGCGCTCGACCGATGAGTCGACGTAGCGGGCCGTGCCACCGGCGCCCGGTTCTTCGCCGAGTACCAGCCAGGGTTCAATGGCTTGGCGCAGTTCGAGTTCGATGCCGCGCTGTTCGATGCGACCGAGGACCGGGAAACGAAATTCGAAGATGGGCTGCAAACCAATCGGCTTCGAGGTCGTAGCCGTCGTAGCGCATGTCGCGGATCATCGATCTGAAATCGGCCCACACGATAATGCGGGAGCATAAAGCGGTCGTGCAGTTGGGTGCCCCAACGAATCGGGCGCTGCGTATAGGGCTTGCGCCAGAATCGTGCGACCAGGGCGCGCACGAGCAATTGCTGTGTCAGTGACATGCGGGCGTGCGGCGGCATTTCGAAACCGCGGAATTCGACGAGGCCGAGCCGGCCGGTCGGGCCGTCGGGCGAATATAGCTTGTCGATGCAGATCTCGGCCCGGTGCGTGTTGCCGGTCAAATCGGTGAGCAGGTTACGGAAGATGCGGTCGACCATCCAGGGGGGACATGACCGTTTCCGATCTGCTGGTCGGTTTCTTCGAAGGCGATTTCCAGTTCGTAGACGCTGTCGTGCGCGAGCCTTCGTCGATGCGCGGGGCCTGGCTGGTGGGGCCGATGAACATGCCGCAGAAGAGATAGCTCAGCGACGGATGGTTGAGCCAGTAGGCGACCAGTGAGCGGAGCAGGTCGGGTCGCCGCAAAAGGGGCTGTCCGCGGGCGTGGGGCCGCCGAGCACCACGTGGTTGCCGCCGCCTGTGCCGGTGTGTCGGCCGTCGAGCATGAACTTTTCGGTACCCAGTCGAGATTGCCGGGCATGCTCGTACAAAGAAGTGGTGTTGTGAACCAGTTCATCCCAGGAATGCGCAGGATGCACGTTGACTTCAATCACGCCTGGGTCGGGCGTGACCTTGATGTGATCGATGCGAGAGTCGTGCGGCGGCGATTCGCCTTCGATGACCACCGGGATTTTTGTGGCGGCGGCGGTGTCTTCGATCGCAGCCACCAGATCCAGATAGTCTTCGATGGACTTCAGCGGTGGAAAAAACACATGCATCCGGCCCTCACGCGGTTCGACGCAAAGCGCCGTGCGCACAATGCCTGTGGCTGATTTGCCCGGTTGCAGTTGTGCGACTTGGGTGCGCTCCGGTGTGGCGTCATCCGCATTGAGGGCCGATGCCACGATCTGCCGCTGACCTTGTGCCGGTTGCGGTAACGGGCAACGCGCGGCGCCATCGGGTCTTGCGGATGCACATGGGGATAATCTTCAGCAGATACCCACGGGAGACTGGCCAACGGCAGGCGAAAGCCGATGGGCGAATCGCCGGGGATCAACGTCAGATGTTTGGCACGCAACATCCACAGGCTGCTTTGCCAGACGCGTTCGCCTTTTTCGGCATGATGACCGCGATGCAGCGGCAGGATATAGCCGGTGGGTGTGGTGAGCCCGCGATCGAATACGCGGCGCAAACGGTCGCGCGATTCGGGGTCTTTCAGTCGGCTGTCGCCCGGTTCGACATTGACCGGGAGTCGACCTTCCTTCGTGAGATAGTAAATGGGATCTTCAAACGCCGGCGCCGCATGCTGCTTGCCCACGTCGAGGCGTTCAGCCAGCGCTTCGGTGAATCGTTTGGCGTCATCATGATCGAATTGCTGCGTCTGATCTTCGGTGGCGATCAGCGACAGGTCCTTCCAGATCGGTTTGCCGTCTTTGCGCCAATACACCGCCAGCGGCCCAGCGCGGCAGGGGTTCGCCCGGATACCACTTGCCCTGGCCGAAATGCAGGAGGCCGCCGGGTGCAAACTGATCTTGCAACCGTCGAATGAGTTTCTCGGCCAGTGAGCGTTTGTTCGGTCCCACGGCGGCAGTGTTCCATTCTTCGCCGTCCATGTCATCGATCGAGATGAATGTGGGTTCGCCGCCCATGGTCAGACGCACATCGTCGGCTTTGAGCTGCGCATCCACCTGTTGACCGAGTCGGTCGATGTCCTGCCATTGCGTGTCAGTGTAGGGTTTGGTCACGCGCGGGTCTTCGTGGAGGCGCGTCACTTTCATGTGATGTGCGAATTCCACGCCGCAATCTTCGAGCATGCCGCTGATGGGCGCGGCCGACATCGGGTCCGGGGTGGCGGCGACAGGAATATGGCCTTCGCCGGTCATCAATCCGCTGGTGGGATCGAACCCGACCCAGCCGGCACCCGGCAGATAAGCTTCGGCCCATGCATGCAGGTCGGTGAAGTCTTCGGCGGCGCCGCTTGGCCCGTCGAGCGATTTGATGTCGGGCTTGAGCTGGATCAGGTAGCCCGACACGAATCGCGCCGCGATGCCCAAATGGCGCAACAATTGGACGAGCAACCAAGCGCTGTCTCGACAAGAGCCTTTACGCAGTTTGAGTGTTTCATCAGGCGTTTGAACGCCGGGTTCAAGTCGAACCGCGTAGTCGATGTGCTGTTGAAGGCCGTGATTGAGGTCCACCAGGAATTGAACAGTATTGCGCGGGGCTTGATCGATGCCAGTCAGATACTTCAGAAACAGGTCGCCGGGATTTTCGATAAGGCGAAGGAAAGGAGCGATCTCGCGATTCAACCACGCGTCATATTCAAAGGGAAAGCTTTCGGCGTCGGGTTCCACGAAGAAATCGAAGGGATTGATCACCGTCATGTCGGCGACCAGATCGACTTCCACGGAGAAGTGCTTGATCTTTTCAGGGAAAACCACGCGGGCCAGAAAATTAGCCTGCGGATCTTGCTGCCAATTGATGAAATAGCCTTCGGGCTGAATATTCAGCGAATAGCTTGGAATGGGTGTGCGCGTGTGCGGCGCAGGACGCAGTCGGATGAATTGCGGTCCGAGTTGGATGGGCCGGTCGTACCGGTACTCCGTTTTGTGATTCAAAGCGATGCGGATACCCACAGGGTAGTCCTTTCAAATGGCGAGGTGCGCCGCGGGTCAGGCGTTGAAGTCTGCGGCACTGGCAGTCTCAGCAGGGCGGCGCGCGGCAAAGAACGTCTCGTGGATGGCACCGCCGATGGTGTTGAGTCGTGATTGGAAAAAGTCGAGATATTCGTGGAGGCCTGAGTTCAGTATCTCGTCGATGGCGGCATAGTCGAGATCGGAGCGCAGCCGCCCCATATGTTGTTCGGCGATATTGGCGAAAGATCGTCCGCGTGTGCCGGTGATGGTATGCAGGGCAAGTTCGGCATGAGCCAATGAGAAGCGGATGGATCGTGGAAAATCCTCGTTCAGAATCAGGAATTCGGCCACGAGGCGCGGCGTGAGTTGGCGATAGACTTTGCGGAACATTTCCAGGGCGCTGAGGCATCGCAGCAGGCCGGCCCATTGAAGGTTGTCGTAGGGCGATCCCACGTAGTCCACGCGTGGTAGAAGCATGAAGTATTTCACATCGAGAATGCGCGAGGTTTTGTCAGCGCGTTCGATGGCCCATCCCAGTTTGGCGAATTGCCATGCCTCGTTATGCGTCATGGTCGAATAGGTGGCGCCGCTGAACAGCAGGCAGGCCTTTTTGAAGTGGCTGAAGAACGAAGCCGGATCTTCGGCCAAGTCGTGCAGGAGCCTGGGCATCGCGCACCATGAGATACGAGCGATTGAGCTGTTCCCACATTTCTGACGAAATGATTTCCCGGATGGAACGAGCGTTTTCGCGAGCTGCCCACATCGAAGAAAGAATGGAATTCGGATTCTTGCGGTCGAAAGTCAGAAATTGGATGACGTTGGCTTGAGTCGGTTCGCCGTATTGCTTGGTGAAGGTTTCCTCGTCGCCGCTGGCGAGAAGCAGCGATTCCCATTCATTGCGATTCTCGCCGGGAAGATCCAGCACGAGGTGACGCACCACATCGAGAAATCGCGCGGTGTTTTCGGCGCGCTCGACGTATTGACTCATCCAGTAGATCGAATTGGCAACGCGGCTGAGCATCTCTGATCCGTTTCTGTGTTCAATTGAGAGGAGGCGTGTTCGGCGATCGATCGAATTTCGAAGAGACCTACAATTTGATCGGTTGATCGGCCAGCACCCAGGTGTCTTTGCTGCCACCGCCTTGCGAGCTGTTCACCACCAGCGATCCTTTTCGCAAGGCCACGCGCGTGAGGCCGCCGGGCATCACATGCACGTCTTTGCCGTAGAGGATGTACGGGCGCAGGTCGACGTGTCTGCCTTCGAAGTGATCCTTGACGATGACCGGCGTGCGTGACAGCGACACCACCGGCTGGGCAATGTAATTGCGCGGGCTGGCTTTTATTTTTTCGGCGAATTCGGCACGCTGCGCTTCGGTTGAGGCCGGGCCGATCAACATGCCGTAGCCGCCGGATTCGTTGGCGGCTTTGACGACCAACTTTTCCAGATTTTGAAGCACATGCTTCCGATCTTTTTCGATCCAGCAAAGATAGGTCGGCACATTCGGAAGAATGGCGTCTTCATCGAGATAGTATTTGATCATCTGCGGCACGAAGGCGTAGATGACTTTGTCATCGGCCACGCCGGTGCCGGGTGCGTTGGCCAGTGCCACATTGCCGGCCCGGTAGGCATCCATCAGGCCGGGCACGCCCAGAAGCGAATCGGCACGAAAAGCCTTCGGATCCATGAAATCGTCATCCACGCGCCGATAGATCACGTCGACTTTCATTAAACCGCGCGTGGTCTGCATGAGGACTTTACGATCCTCGACGACCAGATCGCTGGCCTCGACCAGTTCCACACCCATCTGGCGAGCCAGATAGGAATGTTCGAAGTAAGCCGAGTTGTAGATGCCCGGCGTCCACACCACGATGCAGGGCGCATCGCTGGATTTTGGTGCGGCATGGGCCAGTATTTCAAGCAAGCGCTGCGGGTAGTCATCGACGGGGCGCACGTAAGATTGTTCGAAGACGCGCGGGAAGGTGCGTTTGAGGACCTGCCGATTTTCCAGCACGTAGCTGACGCCCGACGGGCATCTCAGATTGTCTTCGAGTACATAGAACTGGCCTTCATGATCACGGATGAGATCGGTGCCGGTGATGTGGCACCAGATGCCATTCGGCGGATCCAGCCCGATGCATTGCTTGCGGAATGAATCGGCCGATTCGAGAAGATCCGCCGGGATCACGCCGTCTTTGACGATTTTTTGATCATGATAAATATCATCGATGAAGAGATTCAGGGCGGTGATGCGCTGCTTGAGGCCGCGTTCGATCGTATCCCAGTCCTTGGCTTCAACGATGCGCGGAATGATATCGAAGGGGAAAATCTTTTCCGTGCCTTCTTCGGAGCCGTAGACGGCAAACGTGATGCCGAGGTTGAGGAATGACGCTTCGGCCGCGAGTTGACGTTGGATCAGGTCGCCTTCGGGCAGATCGCGAATGCGATCGATCAGAAGGGCTGATCCTGGACGTGGGGTATTGGAGCTGTCAAATAACTCATCGTAAAAGTTCTCGGTCTGATAATCATCGAAATTCATGACAACACCTTACCATGGGGCAAAATAAAGGGCATCTATCGGTATTTACACTTGCCAGCAAAAAGAGTGCCATTTTCGACGTCGACGGCACCAGTATGGATTTTGGATCATTTGCATCCGTTTCGAATTCGAGTGCGTCAGTCATGGGATCAATCGGTGGTGCGAGGCAGTTTTTGATTCAGACGGGTGTCGTGATCCTTGTTTTGGCGGAGAGCGATTTATGAAAATCAACATGATCAGGCTGGCAGCGTGGATGGTTTTGGCGTGTTCGGGAATGTTGTGCGCTCAAGCGCCCGAGTCGGCCCGCGCGTTGCTTCAACCCTTTGTGGAAAAGCACGAATTGGCCGGCGCGGTCGCGCTCGTTGCCGACAAGGATCAAGTGCTTTCGGTGGAAGCCGTCGGTTATTCAGATATCGGAGCCGATCAATCCATGTCGGCCGACGCGATGTTCTGGATCGCTTCGCAGTCCAAGGGTATGACGGCAACGGCCGTGATGATGCTGGTGGATGAAGGCAAGATCAAGCTCGATGATCCGGTCGAAAAATACCTGCCTGAATTCCGTGGGCAGATGGTGGTGGCCGAGAAGGATGGCGAACACGTTCTCTTGCGCAAGCCTTCGCACCCCATCACGGTGCGCGAAGTACTCAGCCATATGAGCGGCTTGCCATTCAGTTCGGCGATCGAAGTACCGACGCTCGATGGCCTGCCGCTCGCTTCAGCCGTGCGCAGCTATGCAATGACGCCGCTTCAGACCGAGCCGGGGACGCACTATCAATATTCGAATGCGGGGATTAACACTGCGGCGCGCATCCTGGAGGTGGTCGCGGGGATGCCCTATGAAGATTTCATGCAGAAGCGATTGTTTGATCCGCTGGGCATGAAAGACACCACGTTCTGGCCCAGCGAATCGCAGGTTCGCCGGATCGCCAAGTCTTATCGTCCGGATGCCGAGAAAAAGAATCTGGTGGAAATCACGGTCGGGCAGCTCATCTATCCGTTAACGGATCGAACACGTCGATTCCCCATGCCGGCGGGGGGTTTGTTTTCCACGGCGCAAGATACGGCGCGATACTGTCAGATGATGCTTCGTGGCGGTGAATGGAACGGCAAGCGCCTGTTGAGTGAGGCGGCTTTCAAGGAACTCACCCGACGTCAGACACCGGAGTCTGTGAAAGACAGTTATGGCTTCGGGCTGGCGGTGGGATCCGACGGGTTCGGCCATGGTGGCGCGTTTGCCACGAATATGGAGATTCGTCCATCCAAGGGCATCGTCATGATCTGGATGGTGCAGCATGCGGGCTTTCCCGGCGAAGGCGGGAAAGCGCAGGGCGTGTTCAAGCATTGGGCGACGCAGCGATTTGGTCAGCCATGAAGTGGTGTGGATGTCGGTGGAAGGGCAATCTGCGATTCTGAAATATTGCTTACGGTGCGGTGGGTTCTGGCGGGTAATCAAGAGCAGGCAATTCGCCTTGGGCATTGCGGGATTGTGTGAGCTGTTTTTCGTCAAGTGGAATGACGGAATGCTCACGGTTCGCAGAGACAAATTGATTGTTAGATAGATCGCATTGCGTGGCATCCAGGCTCGCAATGGGCGATCGGCTCTGATAGCTCTTGTTGCCATGGATTTTATGGCCGTAGCCCGGCACGTCGGTGTTGTTGTCCGGCAAGCGACAGAGCATGTTGAAGTTGGTGCCATTGCGATAGGCGCGATTGTTTAGCCAGTCGCCGCCGCCGATGTGATGATTGGCATAAAACCCGCTGGCTTTATTGCCGACCGCAAGGCTGTCGCGCACCACGTGACGCGGGATCGGTTTTGGCAGTCGCGCGACGGGCATCGAGCCATATCCGCCGGCTTTGAATCCATTGCCATCGCCCAGGGATTTGAAGTCAGGCGAATAGCCGTTGTAAAAAGCCCGACAATTTTCAAAAATCACGGCTTCATGCGATCCAATGCAATCGAAGCCATCGTCGCTGTTGAACCAGGCGCGGCAGCCTCGAAAGACGTTGTTGGTGCTCCCGGGCGTGGGATGACAGCCGAAGCCGTCGACGTTACCGCCTTTGCCATTTTCCGAGGTGTTGTCGTGATTGCGGTAGGCATCGCAATTCAAAAACAGATTGTCTGATCCGCGCACGTGATAGATGCCGATCGCTTGTCCATCGTGCATAGACAATTGCTCGAAGACATTGCGGCTGCCATTGCTCTCGAAACAGATCGATTGCGTGTGTCCTTTTGCGGTGACCTGCACGCCGACGACTTCCAGGCCTTTGAGATGAAGCCATGATCCGCTGACGGAAAAAGCATGCACGCGCAAACCTTCGGGCCGCACTGCTGAAAAATCAAACACCGGTGTTTCATCGGGATAGGCCCAGTAGCGAATGGGGCGATCTGGTTCGCCGCTTCGATTGAGCTGGATGACATAAGCGAAGATTTTCTTTTGTTCCTGAATTTGGTGGGATGAAATGGCATAGTGGCCACCTCGGATATAAACCGTATCGCCGGGAGCGGCGGCAGATTGCGCTCTGGTCAGTGTGGCGAAGGGTTTTTCGAGTGTGCCCGGCTGTTCGTCCCGACCATCGGTTGCGACGTAAAAAGTGGCTGCGTACAGATTTTGGGCCTGAAAGGCGCAAGCCATTAGCCCCAGTAACAGGATCTTTTGAAGCGAAATGAACTTCGGATATTTCATGGGCGAGAGGCGTGAAGGTGGGGTTGAAATGTTTTTGTATCAAAAGCTAAATGGGTGATGCGGTCGTATTTTCTCAAGATACATGGCCCGCAATTTTGTTTGCGCAGTAACAGCGATCGCCTCTGGCTTTGCTCAATATTTTAGATGCGGTGATTGAATCCTGCTGGCGCGGCAATGGGTCAGCGGAAGGTGATTTGTACATCAAGCAGAAGCGATTGAATCCTGGCCTGGGCTTCCGGTGAGAAAGTGCCGCTGTCAGGCACGAGGCGCATCGATTTCAGAAATGCGAATGGGCCCAGCAGTGGGATACGCTCGTCGGGAAGGGTGAGGTGTCCCAGCTCGATGTGTTCCAGTTGCATCATGCCGGCCACCTGTTTCAAGTCGGCATCTGTCAGGGCCTTGGTGTTGGTGAGCGTGAGACTGCGGAGCGTGGGCATGTTTTGGATCAGCGCGATGCCCTCGGGTGTGTCGAGTCCGTCGCCGATCTGAAGATATTCCAGCGGCAATTGGGTGATGTATTTCAGGCATTGCGGCGTGGCTTGGTGCGAGCCGATTTCGAAACGTTTGAGCTTCGTGAGTTTTGCCAGATGCATCGCGCCCGCATCGGTGAATTTGGCGTGAGCGAGACTGAGGCTTTCGAGGTTGGGCAGATGTTCGCAGAGCAGTGCAAGGCCTTCGTCATTCAGTGAACTGCCGCGGTGGCTGCAAATCTTTAGTTGGGTCCAGCCGTTGAATTGTGCGTAGGCGAGGCCCGTCATGGCGGTGCCGACGAAATTGAACTTTTCCAGCTTCGTCAGGCCGGCGAGTTGAGCCATCCCTGCATCGGTGAGCTTGCCGTTGTTGGTGATCTTCAGCAATTTGAGATTGGTGAGTTTGCCCAACGGAGCGATGCAGTCATCGTTGAGTTTGGTCGCGACGATGTCGAGCGTTTCGAGTGTCTCGATGTGGCCGAGATGTTCGAAGAAAACGGCATCATAGGGATTGGTGTCGCGATGAGCATGAGGGCCCTGGTTGGGAACGCGCAAGTCGACGAGCGTGAGCGTGTCGAACAGCGCGATCTCGCCGCCGAAGGCTTTCTTCAGAGGTTCGGGCGTGATATTGGCTTTTTCAAACTGACCGGGCGAGATCTCCACGGCTTTCATCACGGCCTGGACATGCGGATAGCGCGCGGCGGCCGCAATAATGTCGGCAGAATGTTCTTTGAGCCGTTGCTGGAGGGCGGCGTTTTTTGTGGCCGCGATGACTGCGTTGAGGTCCGCTTGGTTTTGAATTTTCTCAAGCGCGGTCGGATCCGCAAAGAGTGGATGGGTGAAAGCCAGAAGCGTCAGCATGAGCAGAATACGTGATGGAATCATGATGGAACTCTTTCGGGTTTAAACGGTGCCGGTATTCAGCGGAGACGGAGAGAAAAACAAGGCCTAGTGAGATTATTCCCGCCCGTGGAATTCTTCCTCTCGGGGTAGAGGATTGACGGGCCAGTTGGCCGGATAAAAGCGGACGATTTTTTTCGGTCGAAAGCCTTCAAGCAGAATGCTGCACGCCACTTGAATCTGCACGCCGCTGCATCCGGGGCGCACGGGTACTTCATCGATCTTTAAAATATTGCCCCCTTTGCGATCGTTCACCGGGTTGTAGGTCATGAGGCATTCCCGGGCGACCACGATATTGCCCTTCGGGGCATTGGGATCTTTTGCGCCGCCGGTGGGCCAGCCCAAAGGAGTGGGGTTGGTGCTGCGGAGATCCTTGAACAGATCGCGATCAATGCTGTCGAAAAAAGTAATGGTGACGATACGCTTTTTGTCATCCACCGCAGTGACCCAGCCGGGCATGCCGCGCTCGCGAATGTGTTGGCGGTGGCGTTCGCGTTGTCGGTGGGATGCAAGTTTTCGGCTGTCTTCATCCAGCCAGATTTGAAACACGCGGCCGGGGCCGAAAAGTGTGGCCCACGTGAGATTCATCTGAACGTGTTGGCCGGGTTCGATGCTTTGCGGTGTTCCGAAACCGTTTCCGGTGTACACGGTCGTGCTGGGCGCCAGGTCGAACAATTGGGCTTTGCCGACGGGTTTTCCATCGTGTTGGAGCGTGGCGGTCAGTTTCTGTTCGGCGAGGTCGACTTGGTCGATCTTCCAGATCTGTTTTTGGCGCGCATGGTAGGTGAAGTCGTCTTCCAGTCGGAAGCAATGCGTGAAATCAACTTCGGGTGTGGCGCGCTGACCGTTTTTCGAGTGCGGTCGGCCGTTTCTTTCTCCCCAAAATCGTTCTGCTTCGGGCCTTTGATAAAACCAGCCGTGCATGTGCGTGCCGATCGGAATGTCTTTGAGCGAAGCGAGTTGATTGTGGTAGTAAACCGAGCCGTAAGGCAGCATCGCCGCGTCGAGCGGGTAATCGATGAGCGATCGTTCCTGGCTGTCGCTGCGATCCACGCGCAGTGTGAGTTTGCGTTCCAGGTGATCGATGCCGATCAATTCGCCCGAAACATAATGGGCGGCATCCATCGGCGGTAATTGGCCGGGCACCAACGCGAACCAGGGCAGCTTCTTGTCCGGATTCTGATCGGTTCGGTATGGGGTTGCGTCTTGGGCCCAAGCCGTGATGCACACCGAGGCGGCGCAGAGTAATGTGAGAAAGTGTGAATGTCGCATGTGTTTCACATCCGTCAGACGATTTGTGAAATGATTCCGGTGCTGTCCTGGAACATCTCGGTTTGAACGTCGGCCCGCTGCACCATGGTTAAAAGCAGATTGCTCAGGCGCGCGTCGGAATCGACCGGCCGGCCGCAGATCTTGTAGTGATCGTTGGCCACGGCCATGTTGTACTGCTTGATTTTGGGAAGGTTGAAGTCGACGTGCTGGCCGTGCTTCACGCCCAGCGCCTTGCCGCCGGCGTAGAGCGTGGGCAGGTTGGCATTGCCATGGCTGTGTCCGTAAGCCATGCCGCTGCCCCAAAGCACTTGCGTGGTGTCGAGCAGAGTCTGGTCGCCGTCCTTGTGCGCTTTGAGCTGGTCGAGAAAGTAGCTGAACTGTTCAACCAGGAATGTGTCGGTGGCAGTCAGGCGTCGCAATTGTTCGGGATCGCCGTTGTGGTGCGACAGGCCGTGACGGGCTTGTGAAATGCCGATGTCGGGAATAGCGCCACCGTTGGATTCGCTGCAGATCATGCATGTGATCACGCGCGTCATGTCGGTGCGCAGGGCCAAAACCATCAGGTCATAGAACAGGCGGTGGTATTCGCGCACCTTGGAGGTGTCGATGTTGCGTGAATAGCGATTGACTTCTGACGGGTCGATTTTCGGTTTTGGTACGTTGAGCCATGCGTCGGCCCGATCGGTTCTCACTTCGACTTGTCGAACGGCGGTGAGGTATTCGTCGAGTTTGCCGCGATCTTCGTTGCCGAGCTTTTTGTTGACTCGGCTCGCATCCGAAAGCACGGCATCGAGAATGCTGCCGCGCCGGGCCAGGCGGCGACGGATGGCGTCTTTCCCGCCGCCTTCTTCTCCGAACAATCGATTGAAAATTGTTTTGACGTTGCGTTCGGCGGGAATCTGAATGCCGTCGCGCGACCATGCGAGCGAATGGCCTTCGATCGCCAGTTCCAGAGAGGGGAATCGCGTGGACTTTCCTTGGACTTCGGCAATGAGTTGATCGGCAGAAACCGTGTTGCGAAATGCGCCGCCGTTGCCCGGCACGTTGGCACCGGTCAGCCACACTTTGTCGCAGTTATGGTGCTTGCCCAGAACCATGGGGTGGTGCAGGCCACTGAGCGGCGTCAGTTCGGCGCGATGTCTTTCCAGTGACTTCAAAGGCGATGTAAAGGTGTAGTCTTTGCCGGCGTCCTGGATTTGCCAGGTGAGCGTGTTGACCCCGTTCGGGATGTAAAGAAATACGCTGCGTTTCGGAGGTGTCGGCGTCGGGAGCGCGTCGGCGGCGAAACCGGCTTGTTCCATGCAATTAAGCATCGGCAGGGCGAGGGTCGCGCCGATGCCGCGCAAGACATGGCGGCGATGCAGAACTGATTTGCGGGTTTTGATATGCATGGATCGTGACCTGCCTTATCGTTTTTGAAAAAGGTCGGAGAGGACAAACGCTTTGACGATGTCCTTGACCCGGTAATCGTTTTCTTTGCCCACTTTCGCGATGGCCTGTATGTCGTCGCGATCATCGATCGTCGTGGTGCGTCGCAGGCCGTAGACCGCCAGCTTTTCGATGAAGGTGTGATTGAACGTATCGAGGTCGGCCAGAAGAAGTTGTTTGAATTCCTTGGCGTTTTTGAATGTGCGGCCGTCGGGCATCTCGCCGCTCGCATCCACCGGAGGATTGTCGCCCGTGCCGCTGACGACTTCGTGGGTTTGCCATGCGCCGATGGCATTGAAGTTGTCGAAGGCGAAACCCAGCGGGTCAATCTTCTGATGGCAGGCCGCGCATCGCGGGTCGTGCTTGTGGGCGTCGAGTTTCATGCGCAGCGTGGCTTTGGGTTCGTTGACGGGGTTGGGCTCGATCGGGTCGACGTTGGCGGGCGGCGGTGGGGGTGTTTTGCCGAGAATGGCTTCGGACAACCATGCGCCGCGATGCACCGGCCGATGTCGCGTGCCGTCGGATGTGAGTGAGAGTACGGAGGCATGTGTCAGCAGGCCGCCGCGCTGATGATCCGCATTTACGGCGACGCGCTGAAATACGTCTTGAGTGATGTTGGGTATGCCGTAGAACTGCGCCAGCCGCGGGTTCACCATCGTCCAGTCTGAATCGAGAAAGGCGCGGAGCGTCAGATCGCGATCCAGAACCTCTTTAAAGTAGGCCTGTGTTTCGCCGACCATGCTTTTTTCCAGATGATCGTCGTAGTCGCTGTAAATCTTCCGATCAGGAGGAAATTTCCCGACGTTGCGCAGGTGGAGCCATTGAGATGAAAATGAATCGCTGAATCGTTTGGCTCGCGGGTCTTTGATCATGCGAACAAATTGCTTTTCGAGTTCGCCTTTGTCGCGCAGCTTGCCTTGCTCGGCGAGTGCTAACAGTTCGCTGTCGGGCATCGTACTCCAAAGCAGATACGAAAGGCGCGAGGCGAGTTCCCAGTCATTGAGTGTGTGCCGATTCTTATCTTCATCGCCTTCGGAAATGAACAGGAAGCTCTTCGAGCAGAGAATTGCGGTCATCGCCGATTTGACGGCGTTCTTATCGCTTGCGCCTGCGGCCATTTCGCTCTGGGCGATGTGGATGAAGCTGTCGAGTTCGCCGGGATACAGCGGTCGGCGAAAGGCCCGTTGGGCCATGGCGGCAAGACCGGTGCGGATCTGATCAATGTCGCCACTTTCAGTTGGCATGTAAGCCTGGCGCCAATGCTTTTCCTGGTCGCTCAGGATGGGGCCGCGCACCGTGATCGAAGTGAGAATCAAAAAGGAGTGCAAGGGTTCGCCGTCATCACTCATCAATTTCATCTGCCATGGCAGGCGGCCTTCGGCAAGGCTGACGAAGGGGCGCCGTCCGTGACGGGCGGATCGATGGGTCGGATTCAAACCGTCGAGTTTGTTGATGACGTGAATCGTCGGAAAATGGTCGGAGGGAAAGTGCGCTTGGAACGTGACGGTGGTCGGCTTGTCTTCGGGTGCAATGACATCCTGTTCGAACAAAACGCGATCGAGGTTTTCGGCATACACCTGAAATCGTGGTGCGGGTTTGCCTTCGGCCTTCAAGCCGCTGAGTGTGTAGCTGAATTCATAGATGCCGGGGCCTGGGAATTTAACACCCCGGCCATTGAATGGATTCGAGCCGCGAAAGACATCGCCCGCCCACACCAGTTGTCGCACCTTGTCCTGCAATCCCATCTTGGCAAGGCGTTCGTAATGGTCTGGATTCGATTCGGGACTGATGGTATCGGCGCGTTTACCGGCCTCGACATATTCGATCTTTCGGTCGGGATAGGCTTCGTCGAGAACGATTTCGGCAGCCTTGATGTATTTTTCGATATGGGTCGGAGACAAAGTCAGGACGGATCCGATGCGCTCGAAGCCGTTCCATTCCGGATCTTCAAGCAAACCACCGGGATCGGTGGCGTCGTATTCCACGCCGACCAGATCGCGCAAGGTATTGACGTATTCGTCGCGCGTCAGGCGGTTGTACGAAACGCGATCGCGCCGTGCCATCCGAACCGACTCGCCTTCTTTGATGCGTGCCGAAATCCATCCGACGATGGTGGCACTCTGTTCGGCGGTCGGGCGGTTTTTCTGTTTTTTCGGGGGCATTTCGCCCGAGTTGATTCGCTCCATCACTTCGGCCCAGTGCGGCGTGTCTTTGAAGCCGATTTCCCGACTCAGGGTGTCGAGGCGAAAATCACCTTTATGCTTTTCCGCGTTGTGGCAATCAGTGCAATAGTGATCAAGATACGGCTGGAGGATTTTGTTGAAGGACGCTTCTTCGGCGGACAACAAGGATGAGGTCATCGCCATGAAAAGGAGGCCCATGGCCGATATCGGGCTTTTACATGGCGTTTGGGGCATGAGAATCGCCTCAGGGGGTCAAATACAATGGTTCTCATCGATGCTAGAGAGGTATGCCGGGACAAGCCTCATCGTGGACAGTTTATTTTCCCAAAATGATCCCTCGAAGCGGTGTCCACGATTCGAGCCTTCGCCGCATTGGAGTATGAGCCATGGATGATCATCAGACACGAGATCGCGTTTTAAAGGCAGCTTTGGGCCACCAGCCGGCGCTGATCGCCTATGCCTACGCCATGCTGTCCGACTATGCAGCGGCTCAGGATGTCGTGCAGAACACGCTTGTGGTGATCGCTCGAAAGTACGGCGATTTCACGGAAGGCACGTCGATGCTTGCCTGGTGCCGCGCCATCGTGCGGCTTCAGGTACTCAGCTACATTCGAAAAAATCGCCGCGAACAATCCATTGAGGATCGCGTTTTGCAGGATGCGATGGATTCGGCTTTCGCCGCACATCAGTCAGATCAGGATGCGCCCGTTCGTCTGGATTGTCTGCGTGAATGTCTGGCGAAACTACCGGAGCAAAGCCGAGAACTGCTTCGGCTGCGCTATGAAGACAACGCCGCCTATCGCGATATCGGCGACAAGCTTGGTGCAACACTTGAAACAGTGCGCAAGCGTTTGTTTCGAACCAAACAGCAGCTTGGCGATTGTGTCCGCCTGCAGATGAAGCAGGAGATGTCGTCATGAACGGGGTTGCATCGCCGGGGTCTGAAGCCGATCGTCTCGCGCCATTGGTCGAAGGGCAGTTGAAGGGGCAATTGTCTTTGGAGCAAAAGACGGAATTGGCCGAACTGCTTGACAGCAGCGCCGAATCGCAGCGCCGATTTGTGGAGCTCGCCACGTTTGAGACGGCGCTGGCTGAAGTGCATCGGAACCCGTCGCCTGCATTTTCATTTTCTGATCACGCGTCATCAAGCTTCGCGACATGGACGCGAAGGATTCTGCCTTGGATTGCTGCGGCAGCTTGTGTGGCGCTTGTGTTCTGGCCGCGCATGAATGATGCCCCATCGCCATCGAAGGATGCCGTGGGGATGCTGGTCAATTGGGTGGATGCCGAGTTCGGCGCTTCTCGAACAACTCAGGACACGCATTTCGATCGGGGCAGCTACGAATTGATCGCGGGGACGATCCATCTGCGTTTTTCCAACGGGACCGATTTGGTCATTGAGGGCCCGGCGAAATTCGAGTTGATCGATGCATTGCGTGCTCGTCTTGACTACGGAATCGTTCGTGCCATCGTTCCGCCGGCCGCGAAAGGGTTCACGATCGTGACCCGAAGCGCGCACTTCGAGGATGTCGGCACCGAATTCGGACTTCGGGTCGAGCGTGAAACCGGCAAGGAGTCGCTTCTTGTTTTTGATGGACAGGTGAATGTGCGCCGGCCGGATTCCAATGCCCTGGTCAGCAGCGTTCGTGTCGGTGAGGCCTTCGAATACGAAAACGGTGTGGGTGCAAAGCCTGAGAGCGTTCAACCGCAGGTTTTCCCGGCGCCGGATGCCATCGGGGTTCGGCATTGGCGTTCAAAAACCGAGGCGCGTTTGAGTGATTCGAGTCTGATCGCGCTTTATTCATTCGAGCGCGATGCGAATCAGATCGCGCGGGTTCGCAATCTTCGATCCCAGGAAGCCGGCGCCGTTTCCGACGCAGAGATTCACGGTGCCCGCTGGGGATCGGGTCGTTGGCAGGGGAAAGACGCGCTGCTCTTCGACGGCAAAGATCAATTTGCGGAACTCCATATGGAAGGCGAATTCAAATCTCTGACCCTTGCCGCCTGGGTCAAGGTGAACCGACTTGATCACACATTGTTCGCCGTCTTCGATTCGAACGGTTGGGAGAGCGGCGACATCCACTTGCAGATTCAGCGACATGGCACGCCCTACGCGGATCACTACGAAGCGCGTGGCGGCAAAAAAAAGTATTGGGATGTGATGGTGCCCATGACCGAATGGACGCATCTGGTGGCGACTTACTCTGCGACTGATCGAAAAATGCAAGTCTTTGCCAACGGCAAGTTGGCTTATGAGTGCGATTGGGTGGGCGAAGGCCGTATCCGTCCGGGTGCTTGTCGCATCGGCAATTGGCTGGCGGTCGGCGAGCACACGCCGGGTGCGCCCGCTGGTTCGTTCCTTCAATGGCAGTATCGACGAACTGGCCATTTGGAATCGCGTCTTGAGCACCGACGAAATCAAAGCGGAAGTGAAGCGTGGTCAACCCGACTTTGTTTGGGCGCGCCAAAAACCGGTTTCTCCATAACATTTTGTGAACCTGTCAATGGGTGAATTGTGATGCGCCGACTCATGTCTTTGCTCGTGCTTCTGGTGGCGGTTTCTTGGGCCGATGCCGGTGAGCTTCGGTTTGCCGGTGTTTTGGGCAACTCTGGGGGAACGTCCGAATCGCTTGTGACGTTCTCAGGTAAACCGGTCATGGGCATGGGGCCGGTGATCGATGCGCAAGGCGCGCTCTGGGAACGCGGTGGGTCGACGCAGCTCAATCGCTATGCGCTTGACGGACGATTGCTCGCCGCTTTTGAGATTCCTGAATCAAGTGATCGAGATCGGGATCAGCTCGCGCTGGCCGGTGGTCAGCTGGTGATGAATCTGCGCAAGACGCTCTATCGTTTGCCGGTTTCGGCGCAGGCCGGAGCGAAGCCCGAGCGTCTCAATGGGCAAGCGGAGGTGTTGTCCTCAAGCGGTTTTGAGGGGCGGGTTGCGATTTACGATGCGGGACAGGTGTTCTGGCTGAATCCGCAGATCGACGAGCGGGCCTTGATCGCCAAGTGCGAGACATCGTTGCGCAGTTTGTTCATTGATGAAAAAGGCGTGGTGTTCGGATTCAGCTATGAAAACGTTTTTGCCTGGCAAGACGGCAAAGCCGTGGCGGGTTATCCGAAGGCGTTTCGAGGATCGCGTCCTCAAAAAGTCGGTCCGTACTGGTATTCGCATTCCTGGCACGGCACGATCTTTCGATACAACACGAATTTCGAACCCCATCCCGGTGTCGTGACGGGTGGGGCGTCCGGTTCGTTCATCGGCTATTTGCCGCAAAGCGCAGACCTGAATCACGGCGCCGGTCTGGTGCATGTTCAAGATGATTTGTTTGCGGTTTCAGGGCATGAATCCGTGGTCCAGTTGATGCAGTGGCGCGAAAAAGAGTCGCAGTTCGAGATGGTTCGACGGTTGGGGCCATTGCACCAATTGGCTTCTGTGGCGTTGGATGCCGACGGCAACATCTGGACGCCCGGTGGTAGTTGGCGCTGGACGGCCTCGGCCGAAACACCTTTGACGCTGGCCGATGTGGAGCCGTCGTTCGCAACACAGGCCGTGGTGGTCGGTGGCAAGGCGCTGTGCTTCGTCAAGAAACACTACGACTACATTCAGCGCGCGCACGGCCCTTTGATTGATGCCAGTGGCTGGGCACATATGGAAGCCCGAGACATCAAGGGTATTACGTTTGATAAAGGCGTCGATCCCGAGCAGTGGCCCAAAGGCGCTGCGGCTTACACCGATCGCAATGGCAAGTTGCAGTGGCTGGTGACCTATCCGAATGGCAAGGCGATGAGTTACAGCCTTTCGGAGAACGGCCAAGTTTCGCAAGACCCCGTCGCGACCACGCAGCTTCCGGGTGTGACGCATTGCACCAGCCTGGCCTGGTTTGACGGGCATCTTTTGGCTGCGGATCGCGGTGCGGTGTTGGTCTTCGCCCAATCGGAAAAAGGCTGGGAAGAAAAATCGCGTCTCACCGGCTTCGGCGACAACGTGCATGTACACAGCGATGGTCGACGTCTGGCGATCAGCGACAAGCAGAATGGTCGTGTGCAGATTTATGAATCGCTTCAAAAAGACAAAGCCCCGATCGTCTACTCAAATTTGAAAGAGCCGACGCATGTGGCCATCTCGGGCGATCGCGTGGTTGTTTACGAATCAGCGGCACAGCGCTTGATCAAACTCGAATGGCATGATTCGGATCGAGCCACGCGTTCGCAAGAAGCGAAGGTGCTCGCCGCATCGACGGCGAAGGGCAACTTCTCCGAGGTGGAATACGTCGATATTTCAGAGCCCGGTGGTCTGCGTATGGCTGTGGCGATCCGAGAACAAGGCGGCGGCCTGAATCTTGCGATCGACGCCCCGAAGGACGCGGCTGAAATCACGATCGGTGCTGCCAATGAAAAAGAGGCCTTCATCATCCGTGGGGCGCAGGCGCAGTTGCCCGCCGGCGACTGGTCGAAGTTTCGGCTCGCCGTGCGCATCAAAACAGCAAGCCGACAGGAACGCGTGGGGTTCAATGATGGCTTGGCGATTCATGCGCCTTTTTCAGAAAATCCGGCCGACTGGACGCCGTTTGATTTGACCAGCCATCGAGAGGTTGTGGCCGAACGCCGGGAACAGATCCGCATCGATTTCAATCAGCCGGTCGACGGCAAGGCGACGTTGGTGATTGAAGACGAGGCGGGTCGGCGCGTGCGCAATCTGATCTCCGGGCGCGAATTCGCCGCAGGCAAACAGTCGGTGATCTGGGATGGTCTGGATGAAACCGGCAAGTTGGTTGCGCCGGGTCATTACACATGGCGCGGCATCACGCATCCGGGCATTCGCCCGGACTTTCGCATGACGTTTGCCGGTGGCCGAGAGCCGGTCAATGCCCGTCCCTGGGGGCCGAATCACGGTCTTCTGCACAGCGCGGTATCCGATGGCAAGCATGTGTTTTTTGCAGCCTCGGTGACCGAAGGCGGTTGGGCGCTGTTGGCACTCGATGCGGAAGGTAAGTTCGTTCAAGGCTACGAACATCAACATGGCTTCGGCATCGACCACGATGCCATCGCCGTCGATGATCAATATCTCTATTGCGCTCAGGATGGTTTTGCCTGGGGTGGTGGGCACAACGTCGACTGGAAGAGCGACAGTTGGAAGACGACATGGACGGTCACGGTGGTGCGCTACGACATCCAATCCGGAAGAATGGTCGAGTTTCCCGGCAAGCAACGCGCCATCACGATCGACACGATGGAAGTCGGCCCGGGTTCGGCGCATCCCGATCTCGAAAGCTACAACCTCGGGGGATTGACGGTCACCGACGGAAAGATCTATGTCGGCTCTCGAGATAAAAACGCCATTCTTGTTTTTGATGCGACCTCGAGCCAGAAGGTCGATTCGATCGAACTCAAAGGTGTGCGGCATCTGGCTTCAAAGAACGGCGAGCTGTATGCCGCTGCAGATGCCGGTGTGTTTCGGGTCAAAGATGGCCGGCGCATCATCGATGCCGGGCAAATGAATCTGACCGGTCTGGCCATCGGTCCCAATGGTGATGTGTGGGTCAGCGATGGCACATCGCATCAGATGCATCATTACACACCTCAGGGCAAGCATGTCGAAGCAGTGGGCGCTCCCGGTGGTCCTTACAAGGGCGCTTATGATCCGAATCGCATGGTCAATCCGACGGGTCTGACTTTCGGTCCCGAAGGCAAATTATGGGTGACTGAAAAACGTTGGAACCCGAAGCGCGTGATGGCGTGGGATCTTCAGAAAAAGGCCGTCGTTTACGAAAAATTCGGCATCCCGCACTATGGCGGAGATGGTTCGGGATTCGATCCGGAAAACCCAAGACGATGGATCGGTCTGGGGTGTTTCTGGGACATCGATATCCAAAACAATACCGCCAGGCCCACACATGTCATGGCGCTGAACGATGCGCACTTCAAGTACTACTATCCGCAGGGCTATACCTTCTTCCGAGAAGCCGGTCGCACATTCCTTTACACGCGCGGCAAGATTGCACTGATTTGCGAAGTGTTGAAAGACGGCACGATTCGTGAGATTGCCGCCGCCACGGATACGCACCATTTCGCCTATGGCTGTGAGTGGAATCCGCCGCAGGCCTACATCGACGCTTTCTACGACAAGTGGCCAGAGAAGCGCAAGCAAGAGAAGCCGGGCAGAGGTGCGGAAGGCAAGCCATGGGCCGGGCGTGTGGCCGGCATGCTTTGGGTCGATCGCAATGGCGATCGTGAGATCCAGAAGCAGGAAATTTCATTTACGGAAGAGCGCGTTGAGTTTGCAGGCGGTGCTTGGGGCAATCGTCAGGATTCGTTGACGTTTCGTTTCCCGGCGTTGGTGGATAAGCAGGTCAAGATCGTCGAAATCAAGCCCAATGGATTTTTGCCCAATGGTGTTCCCGATTATCCATCTCTGGGTGAGGCGTTCGAAAAAGCGGCCACGGATATCGACCTTGTCCCCGGCTACAAACGCCAGGGCGTTGCGACGACTCTGATCGATTCGGGCGGTTCCGTATTGAATTCCGATCCGGAAGAGATGCGTATGACGCCAGGCGAGCACCTTTGGTCATTCCCCAATCAGTGGTCCAATGTGCATGGTTCGCACGACGCTCCATTGCCCGAGACCGGCGTGATGCAGGGAACGATGGGGGTCCTGGGGATGGCGCCCTTCGACGATAAGGCCGACGTTTTCTTTCTCAACGGCAATCACGGTCGATGCTTTTTGCTGACCTCGGACGGTCTCTATCTCGATGAAGCCTTTACCGATGTGCGCGTCAGTTATCTGCAGAACGAATATCGACTCGGCGGCGAAATCTTCGGCGGGACATTCGATCGATCCCAAACCGATGGCAAGTATTACGTGCAGATCGGCCACGGGCCGTATCGCATCTATGAGCTTCTCGGCATCGGCCAAGCCAAGCGAATGAATGGTTCCATTCGCGTGACCACACCGCAAATTGCAGCGGCAGAGCGAAAAAAGATCCGACAAGTGGCACAGAAGCAGGCGGCGAAAACCTTTGCTCTCCCGGGACAAGTGAAGTGGGATCAAAGCGGCAAGTTCAAAGTGTTGTTGGAGACTCGAATCGAAGGTGAAGACCTGCGCCTGACGTATCAGGTCGAAGATGCCTCGCCGTGGATCAATAACGGTCGTGATTGGACCACGCTCTTTGCCACCGGCGACACGGTCGATCTGCAGATCGGTGTGAATGTAAAGGCCGATGCCAAGCGTCGCGCGCCGGTGGATGGGGATCAGCGCTTGCTGATCGCTCCCTTTGAAGGCAAGCCGATCGCGGTTCTGTATCAGCATCGCAAGCCGGGCGGCAAGAATCCGATCAAGTTCGCATCGCCCTGGCGCGGCGAACAAGTCGATCATGTCGAGCAGATCACAGACGCCAAGATCGAAGTCAAGACCTCCAATCAGGGATATGTGGTTCAAGCGAAGATTCCGCTCAAGGCCATCGGTCTTCATCCTTCGGGTGAACCGCTTCGAGCCGATTTCGGCGTCACGTTCGGTAATGCCGAAGGCACCGATACGCAGCTTCGTTCCTATTGGGCGAATCACGCCACAATGCTGGTCGACGATATCCCAGGCGAAATCATGCTCCATCCGCATCTGTGGGGTAACGTGCAGTTTGCGCGGTAAGACACCGGTGGCCGTGTTTTGTCCGCGTCGCTCAATGGGGTAGAGCGTCGGCCTCCGGAGCGGCGCATCCTATCAATGCAACGACAGGGTCTTATGCAAGTCCAAGGCGATCGGTTTGATCGCAGTCGATTGAATCGATGGGGCTGATGTGCAGGGCTGTGTTGGGTTGAGGGTTTGCCGCATCCGATTGCATTAACCGGTCAGTCCCCCAATCGCCGCCGGTCGATACGTTGTACCTGTGTTCTTACAGGGTTGCGTGTTCGCATTTTCTGTGATCGATTGGAGATCGCATGTCTACGTTCCGAATCACCGGCGACTTGCTCAGAGGCTGGGGCGTGTTGGCGTGGGTGCTGTTGCTGACGCTCAGCAGGTTGGTCGGAGCGACGCCTCCCAACATCATTCTGATCTTCACCGATGACCAGGGTTATCAGGATCTTGGCTGCTTCGAGTCGAAGGCCATCAAGACGCCTCATCTGGATCGGATGGCTGCCGAAGGCGTGAAGCTGACCTCCTTCTACGCGCAGCCTGTTTGCGGTGTGTCGCGAGCGGCGCTGATGACCGGTTCCTATCCCATTCGAGTCGCCGAACCCGGGAACATCAAGCGTTTGCACACGGTGCCGCATCCGAATGAAACGACGATGGCTGAGATATTGAAGCAAGCCGGCTATGCGACGGGGATGATCGGCAAGTGGCATCTTGCGCTCGAGCAGAAGAGCCATCAAAATGGTTTCGACCCTGCGACGATGCCGAACGCTCAGGGTTTCGATTTTTTCTACGGCACGCCGAAGTTCAATGGCTACACGGTATTTGTGGATGACGTCAAGATCCGAAGCCCGATCTTTCGCAATCAGCAAATCGTGGTGCAAGCCGTCGAAAATTGGGATCACATCACCGCCGATTACACGCATGAAGCGGTTGAATGGATCAAAGCCAACCGGAAGACACCGTTCTTTTTATATATCGCTCATAACATGCCGCACATTCCGTTGGGCGCGTCTGAAAAATTCAAAGGCAGGTCGGCCGGCGGTCCGTACGGAGATGCCATCGAAGAGATCGACTGGTCGTGCGGAGAGATTTTCGAGACGCTGAAGGCCTTGGAGATCGACGACAATACGCTGGTCGTCTTTACGTCTGACAACGGTCCGTGGATCGAAACGACGCAGGCGATGGTTCCGGGCGGAAAGCCGTTTATTCCCAGAGATCATTCGGGTCACGCGGATCCGCTCCGTGGTTGGAAAATGTCGGCGTGGGAGGGCGGTTCGCGCGTGCCTTTCATTGCCCGGTGGCCCGGCAGAATCCCGGCAGGCTGGTCGTCGGATCAGCTTCTGACCACGATGGATTTGCTGCCGACGTTTGCCAGGCTCGCCGGTGCCGAAGTGCCGCCGAATCGTGCGATCGATGGCAGGGACGCGACCGATTTCCTGATGCGTCGATCCGAAGCCGGGCCGAGAGATGAATATCTCTACTACGCGGGCTGCCTGTTGACCGGTGTCCGGAGCGGACCGTGGAAGCTGGTGTTGCCGCGAGAGGCCATGCCGGCGGGTCTCGGTTGGTGGGGTCGAATGATCGACGCGGTGCCGGCAGGCGCACTGTTCAATCTGGATGACGATCCGGGTGAAACCACGAATGTCGCAGACGAATACCCCGATGTCGTGGCGGCGCTGATGAAGCGCATCGATCGCGCACGCAATGAACTCGGAGACATTGATCGGATCGGGCGCGGCGCAAGGTTTTTCGACGACGGTCCGCGACGGTTGCAGGTTCCGGTCAAGGCGTCGTCGCACAATGAACCCGCGACGTTCGATGGTGGCGGCGATCGTCCTCCCAACTTCGTGGTCATCTTCACGGATGATCAGGGTTACGGTGATTTAAGTTGTTTTGGCGGAACACACGTCCACACGCCTCGCATCGACCGGATGGCGGCAGAGGGTCTGAAGCTGACCAGTTTTTATGTCGCCGCGCCCGTGTGCACGCCTTCGCGCGCAGCGCTGATGACCGGGTGTTATCCCAAGCGCGTCAATATGTCGAAAGGTTCGAATTTTCCCGTGCTGCTTTCCGGGGATCCCAAAGGACTCAACCCGAACGAGATCACGATCGCCGAAATTCTGAAGTCGGCAGGTTATCGCACGGGCATGTTCGGCAAGTGGCATCTCGGCGATCAGCCGCCGTTTCTGCCCACGCGTCAGGGTTTCGATGAATTCTTCGGGTTGCCGTACAGTCACGACATTCACCCGTATAACCCCAAAAAGGGTCGGGAGCGATTTCCGCCTCTGCCGTTGCTCGACGGCGAAGTCGTCATCGAGATGGAACCCGACGCGGACGATCTGACCCGGCGAATCACCGAGCGAGCCGTCGCGTTCATCGAAAAAAATAAGGAAAATCCGTTTTTCCTCTACGTGCCGCATCCGATTCCGCATCGTCCGTTGCATGTCTCTCCGTCGTACATGAAGGGCGTCGATGTGGAGACTTTGGACAGGCTGAAGCGTGAAGAAAACTCGATCGACTATGCCGCCCGCGACAAGTTGTTCCGTCAGGCGATTGCCGAGATCGACGGATCCGTGGGTCAGATTCTCGACGCGCTGAAGGCGCAAGGAATCGATGAGAATACGTTCGTGATTTTCACTTCTGACAACGGCCCGGCGATCGGCAGCGCGGGTCCTTTCAGAGGCCGGAAAGGCAGCACGTATGAAGGCGGCATGCGGGAGCCTGCCGTGGTGCGCTGGCCGGGGAAGATCGCCGCAGGTCAGTCCCGCGATCAGATGGTCACCGCGATGGATTTACTGCCGACGTTTGCCAAGCTCGCCGGCGCCGAAGTGCCGAGGGATCGTGTGATCGACGGCAAGGACATTTGGCCTGTCCTGGTCGGCAATGCGGCGAGTCCTCACGAAGTGTTTTTCTATCACCGACAAGACACGCTCGAGGCGGTTCGTTCCGGTCCGTGGAAATTGAGAGTGCAGGACGGCAAGCCGTTCGCGCTGCACAACCTGGATTCGGATGTCGGTGAAACGACGGACCTGCTCAAAAGCCGGCCGGAGGTGGTCGAGACAATGATGAGGCATGTCGAAAGATTCGAAACCGAACTTGCAGAGCACCAACGGCCCGCGGCTTATATGAAAAACCCTGTTCCACTGACGAAGTGATGCAGGGATCGGATCGCTTTTAATGCAGGCGTCGGTCACGAAGAGCCGGTTGCTCGCCAGTTGTTTTCCAAGGAGTTCAGGCTTGTTAAAATCGGTGGCCAACTCGTCCGCGTAGCTCAATTGGATAGAGCGTCGGCCTCCGGAGCCGAAGGTTGGAGGTTCGAGCCCTCCCGCGGATATGAAGGCCCGCCGAAAGGCGGGCCTGTTTCGTTGGTTCCACGTCGGGGATGCTCAGCCTGCGCACGGTCGCTTTGCGACCGCTGCTCGGTGGCGCTCCAAATCGCTCCTATGCGTCGCAATTTTCCCGCGGATATGAATGCCCGCCTCATGGCGGGCACTTTTTATGAATTCAGATGGTCGGGGGGGCGCCGTTCAGGCTTTGGTCGCCACGTTGATGTACGCGTGGACGTGCGGCGCGCCGCGGAAGTGGCAGACCATTGTGGGGCCTTCGAGGCGCCAGATGTCCCATTTCTGATCGTCGTTCAGATCACCGGATTTGTAGAAGGCGAAGTGCAGCTTCTCGATGCCGCCGCCCGCTTCGATCACCTTCATGGCTTCGTCGACGTCTTCCTGGCGATAGGGCATCAGGATGTTTTTGATCGCGGCGGATACCAGGGCTTGCTGATCACCGGAAAGTTCGGCGCCGGCGATACCGGGCATGGCGCTGCCGGGTTGTTGGATCTGCACCTCTGATTCTTTGGGTGCCATTTCAATCAGGGCTTTTTCGCGCTGCTTGCCGTCGAGTGCGGCAAACACGGCATTGGCTCGATCAGTCTGGTAGGAGAAAAGGTTTTCAGGGCTGTTGCCTGCTTTGGAGTGGCCGTAAACGAGCGGTCCACCGAAGGCTGCGCCTGGCACGCAATTGCCGTCGGCGCGCAGCGTGAGGTGGCGTCCCGTGAGTTCAAATTCAAACTGGCCACTTTGTGGATCACCGAACAGTGCCACGGCGTAATTTTCGAGTCCGCCGTCGTCGTCGTTCATTTGCTTGGTGAATTTCTCGTAGCCTTCGGGGCTGGTTACGCCCTTGACGATTTCGGTGATCAGTTGCTGCTGATCCTTGTTGAAGTCGCCGGCTTGGAGTTTCGAGATCTGCCAGTTGGGATTGATTTTGACACGAAGCGGATCATTGAACGGAAAGGCGACGAGTTTGCGTTGCTCGTCGGTCAGGCTCGTAAAAAGTTTGGCGGCGGCTGTTTCGGCGGCGCTTTTTGCGGATGGGGCCGCCGTGGCGGAGGCCGTCATCCACGTCGGAACGATTACGGCGGCGGCAAGGGCGGCGCCCGGTGGTCTGAATAAATTGGCGGCGATCGAGGTCGGCACGTAGAGGGGTGTGGCGGGTCATGGATGTTCTCCGGGAAGAATATGCGGGAGGAGGGGGATTTCGACTCGGAAATTGTAGGCGATTCATGCCCTGAGGAAACAAGGATATTTGGGCGATATCAGCTGTGGCGCGTTCCTGGCACGGAAGGGTGCCATCGCGCCTCCTGGGGCGTGTTTGGCTTGTCGAGCCGCGCTCCAATCCTTGCGCCTGTCGAGGCTTCGGCGTGTGATTGCCTGCCGGTACAATGGCGGTCTCGTCCGTCGCCGGAATGGCTGGCGGCAGTGGCGGGCCGGACTTCTCTTTTTGGGCGTTTTAACCATGAATCATGCGCTCGCCGTTTATTGTTCCATTCTGTTGTCGATGTTTCTATTGGCGCCGCTTCATGCGGAGGACTGGCAGGCCGAACCCGGATTCCGAAGTTTGTTCAACGGCAAAGATCTCACCGGATGGTGCTTCCGGGCGAAAGTCGACCGGAAAGATCCGCGCATCGGCGCGGTCATTGAAAAGTTTGACGGCAAGATCGCGTCCAGCGACGACGGCCGCTATTCGGCGAAGGACGGCATCCTCACGGTGAATTTTCCGAAAGACAAGGAGCGTCTGATTGCACAGATCTACACCGTTGAAGAATTCCCCAAAGATTTCGTGCTGAAGCTCGAATTCCGTGCCAGCGTCAATGCCGACAGCGGCATCTTCATTCGCAAGCCGCAGCTGCAGTGTCGTGACTATCCCGTGGCAGGTCCTTGTAAGGATTTGAAGAAGTACAAGCCGCAGGATTGGAATTTGGTTGAAATCGTCGTCAAGGGCGGTGTCGCAAAATGCACTTGCAATGGGGAAGTGCTCGAAGCCGAATTCAAGCTGCCTTCCACGGGCCCTATCGGCTTGGAAGGCGATCGCGGTCAGATGGAATACCGTCACATTCGGATCAAGGATGAATGATGGCCACCGCATGGCTTTGAAAGCGGCCCCAGTTCTTGCGGAGCGTTTGCAGATGCAAAAAACAAGGCCTGTGATTTGGGCGGCTATGGCAGGAATTGTTTTGGGATGCTGTGGCGCAACCCAGGCGCAATCGCCTTATTCGCGTGCGGATTTGTTGAATTATCTCAAGAGTGTGGGCGGCAGCGGTCGGATCATCTCGGGCCAGCACACACGTGCGGGAGACGAGGCTTCTTACAAACATTTTCCGCATTCCATTCGTGAAGTCCATGAGAAGACGGATCCGAAAACATGGGTTGGTATTTATTCCACCGATCTGGGCATCTTCGTCGGCGGTGTGAAAGATCACGCGCCGCCTTGGTTCAAGTACGAGCAGTTGCGTGACGATCTGCGTGACTGGGCTCGTGCCGGGGGAATTGTCGAGCTGGTGAATCACCAGGAATCGCCAGAAAGCGGTGACAGTCAGGGCAAGCTTTCAAGCCTGAATGTCTTGCTGGATCGCGAGCTGAACCCGAAGGTGTATGAGCGCTTTTGGAATCGCATGTCGGATGATGGGGATTACCTTCAGTTGCTGAAAGAAGCGGGTGTGCCGGTGCTGTGGCGCCCGCTTCATGAAATGAATGGCAACTGGTTCTGGTGGGGCGATCGCGGTCAGGCCGATTGGGCCAAGCATTACCAGGCCCTCTGGATCCGGATGCATGATTACTTCACGAAAGAGCGCCAGTTGGACAATCTGATTTGGGTGTATTCGCCCGATGGGCAAAGCCGATCGGATCAAGTTCTCAAAAGCTGGCCGGGTGACGCGTATGTGGATGTGGTCGGAATCGATTTTTACAACAAGTTTTCGATTCCCGATAAACGCGATCAGGCTTTGATTGCCTGGAATCTGTTGAAAACCAAAAACAAGCCCATGGCCATCACTGAAGTGGGGCCTTTTGCCTGGGGTTCGCCTGAGCAGAAACAGATCGGCCAATACGATTATGTGAAGGATCTGCTCGAACCGGTGCTGAAGCACATGCCTGAAGCGGTCTATTTCATCCCCTGGTATGACCCCTGGATTCCCACACGCAATCCCAATTTCAACGCGCTGTATCAGGATCCGCGGGTACTCAATCGATCTGATTTGAAGATTGGCCGATGAGTGTTTGTGAATGAGGCGCCAAAAGGCGGCGTTTGGTCTTTCGGGTGCCTTGGTTGGCGCGTTAGAATCCTAGGCCTTGGCGTTCCAATAACATCCTTGCGGGCTGTTGCGGCAATGTCCGAGGCATAGCTCAGGAGTCAGGGTCAATGTCAGCACAGCACTTTAAATGGATTGCGATTTTGGCGCTGGGTGCGTCGTCGGTGCTTGAGGCGCAGACCGGTGCATCCAAAGCGATTGGTGTGGAGGCGGCTCCCATTCGAGCGGCAGATCATATGCCGGGCCGGCGCTTTGCGCTGATCATCGGGATCAATGATTATCGCGATGCGCACATTCCTGATCTCAAGACGTGTGAAGACGATGCTCGAGCTTTGCATCAACTGCTGATCAATCCGATGATCGGCGGTGTGTCTCCTGAAGATGCCGTGCTGCTGGTCGGCCCGCAGGCGACGACATTGGCGATCAAAAAGCATCTGGCGAATCTACGCCAGATTCCGGCAGACTCCACGATCTATATTTATTTTTCAGGCCATGGCGCCAAAGAGGCAGACGATGCATTCTGGGTGACCTGGGACAGCGAGATGAATGCGCTGGCGGCCAGTGGTTTGGCTGATCGGGATGTGCGTGCTTTTTTAGAGAAGATTCCTTCGCAACGTGTCGTGGTCATGATCGATGCGTGCTATGCCGCAGCGACCATCCAAGGCGGCAAAGCGTTGAGTTCGGACTTTTCGCCGGTGCTCAACAAATTTACGGGGAAAGGTCGGGCTTTTTTGATGGCGGCCGGTTCGGGCGAAGAGGCCATCGAGGCCGAAGATCTCAAGCATTCGGTGTTCACGCATTATCTGGTGAAGGGACTGATGGGTGAGGCCGATGAAAACGGCGATGGCGTGGTCGTCCTGCCGGAGTTGACCACCTATATCGATCGCCATGTGGCTGAAGAGGCCCGTGTGCGCGGCGGCATTCAGAAGCCGGTGGTTCGTCTGGAAGATGTGCAAGAGCCGGCCAAATTTCGCCTGGCGATCGATGCGCCGCGCTTGCGTCAGTATTTGAGCGAGAATGAAGAAATCAGAACCCGACGTGCCAAGCATCTGGCGGCTCTCAAGGCAATGGCGCTGGATGAAAAACTGACGATTGAACAGTATCGCGCCGGCGAGCAGTTGATCAGTGCCATTGACTCGAGCCTCAATGAGATCGATCGAAAACGAAGGGCCGAATTTATGGCGGTGGCCGATGGCGTGTTGCCGCCGGAGAAGTTGGATCGTGCTCTTGCCTTGATCGGCGTGCCGGGATCGCTCGCTCCCGCACGGCCCGCGAAACCCGCGCCGGGCATTGCTCCGCAGGTCCCAGCAGCGGCCGTCTCGGTCGGTCAATTTCAGGAGATCTGCGATCAACTCGCATCCTTTGATGAGAAAATGGACCAGGCGCTGAAAACCTACCTGCCGAACAGCGAAGTGGTGAAGCAGTTGGATCAGGCGCGCCGGGATTACCATCAGCGCGTGTTGCCGGGGCTTCAGCAGGCGGTTCAACAAAAAAAGGCCGAGCGAGCTGCATTGCTCAAGCAAATGCGGCCCACGGCTGATCCTGTGCGAACAGCAGAAGCCGAACTTTCTCAATTGATGAAATGGATGGCGGTGCGCAATCGGGTAGGCATGCAGCTCATGCCGGTGGATCCCGGATCATTCATGCAAGGCAGCCCGGAATCTGAAAATGATCGCAGCGATAACGAACAGTTGCATCGCGTACAAATCACGCGAGGCTTTGCCATCGGTGTGACGGAAGTCACTCAGGCGCAGTGGCAGAAGGTCATGGGTAACAATCCCAGTAAGTTCAAGGGGGATGATCTGCCGGTGACCGATGTGTCGTGGGAAGATGCCGTGGCTTTCTGCGCGAAACTGAGCGCACTCGAGGGACGCCGGTACCGGTTGCCCACCGAAGCCGAGTGGGAATACGCCTGTCGCGCCGGCACCACGACCGCAGTGGTCCAGGGTGATGATGAAGCCGTGTTGGTTGCCTCGGGTTGGAACAGTGAGAATTCAGATGAGCGTTCGCATCCGGTCGCCACGCGCCAACCCAACGGCTGGGGACTCTATGACATGCATGGCAATGTCTGGGAATGGTGCCAGGATCGATATGATGATTATCCCACAGGTTCGGTGGCGGATCCCACGGGCTCAAGCACGGAATCTGAACGCGTGATGCGCGGGGGATCGTGGTATGAGAATCCGGACGAAAGTCGTTCGGCCAACCGCGCCTCGGATGATCCGGAAGATACCGATAGCAATGTCGGATTTCGTGTGGTGCTGGTGGCTGAGTGATGTTTGAAGTTGGATCACGGGAACAAGCATGTCCGAAGAGGTGAACCAGGAAAAGCATCAGGCGGTTTCGAGCCTGATGGTGTTGATGTTCACCGACATCGTCGGTTCGGTTGCGATTAAAACTCGTCTGGGTGGAGCTGCTTATCGGCAAATGGTGGCGCGCCATGATCAGGTGTATCGCGGCATTGTTGATTCGATCCGCGGCGCTCAATGCCTGAAAGATACCGGGGATGGTTTTCTATCGCGGTTTGCGACGGCAAGTGATGCAGTGAATGCCGCCCTTCGTTTTCAACAGGCGATGGCATCGGGCGATTGGCATCCCGAACCTTTGCAGGTGCGCATCGGCATTCACATCGGTGAAGTGGAAGAGATCGAGCCGGATATTCAGGGGATTCCGAAAATCGTCGGCTTGGCCGTGGATATCACAGCGCGGATCATGGGACTTGCCGCAGGCCGCCAGATTCTGCTCACGCGCACGGCGTATGAGAGTTCGCGGCAGTACATTCGAGAATATCCGCCGGGTGAAGGTGCGGCGCGTGAGATCCAGTGGCGACGGCACGGCACATATCGATTTGCCGGATCGGAAGAAGCGATTGAGATTTTTGAAGTGGGTGCGGTCGGTACAGGTTTGTTGGTGCCGCCTTCGGATGGTGAAAAAGCTTGGCGTGCAGCGGGAGATGGCGCAGGACAAAATCAGGGTGGTGATTCAGCGGGTCGCCCAAATGCTTTAGGGCATGCGGGCATGATTGTCGCCGGTCTGGTGGTTGTGGTGGCGATGGCAATTTGGATGTCCCGAAAACCGGAGCCTACCGAGGTCGCGCCGGTGTCGTTGTCAGGGCAAGTGAAAGAACAACCCGTGGCTGTGTCGAAGCCCGAGGTGAAGCCGTCCGCCGTTCCAGTCGCACCCTTGCCCACGCTTCCGGTCGAAGCCACTCCGGTGTCGGCGGCATCGCCGGCGATCACCGGAGTGGAATTGTTGGCTGCGTCGCATTCAACGCCGGGTTTCAAGCTAAATCTTCGGACGCGTGACACCAAGACGGCCTATCGCGAAGGCGAGACGATTTCATTTGAGCTTTCTGCGGATCGGAATTGTTATGTCACGCTGGTTTCGGTGGATGCCCAGGGAAGTCTGACGCTGTTGATCCCCAATGCTTGGCAGCAGACGACATTGCTCAGACGGGGTGAGCAAATGGTGGTGCCGTCGCCGGAATCCGGATTCAAATTCCCGGTGCAGCCGCCGCATGGCAAAACAATCGTGAAAGCCATCGCTACGCCCGACCCTCTGTTGCTGGATGGCATTGACGCGGCGCGATTGAAACAAGAACGTTTCGTCGCATGGCAGGCCAAGGCGTTGGGTGTGGTGGGAGACGGCACGCGTTTGTCGGATCTCAAGACGTCATCACTGCAGAATCGGTTTGCCCCTGATGCCTGGGTGACGACAGAGCTGATCATTGTGACAACGCCGTAAGCGTTGCATTGTCATTGGCGTTTGATTCGCTTCGCGCCCATAGGCATGTGATGATCATTCGCATGTTAGGAGTTTGGTCAATGGCCGATTCATTGTCAGGAAAAGTCGCCCTGGTCACTGGGGCCAGTCGGGGGATCGGGCGCGGGATCGCCGAGTCATTGGCACGCGCGGGCGCGACGGTGGTGCTCACGGCTCGATCCGAATCCGCGTTGAAAGACGCGGCAGCGGCCATCGAATCGAATGGCGGTTCGGCGTTCGCGCATGCTGCGGATGTCACCGATCCTCAGCAAGTCGATGCCTTGATCGCGACGACCTTGTCGCAATTCGGGCGTCTGGATCTGCTGGTCAACAACGCCGGCGCTTTTGATGGCGGGCCTGT
>CALOAZ010000144.1:0-12476 GCA_942491355.1 uncultured Phycisphaeraceae bacterium | reverse complement strand
TTTTCTCGATGGCGTCGAAGGTTTCGTCGCCGCCTTCAAGATCGGAGGCATCGCGCCAGGCGAGTCGTTCGACGAGCTGTTCCCAGAATAAATCGTCTTCGAAATTCTCGATGCGCGGGCGAATCGGGCTGCGCTGTTCGTAGGCCTTGCTGTAGAACAGGCCGCCGTGTTCGGTGTCGGCCGTGACGGTGTCGTTCCGACCGGCTTGTTCGGCCTTGGCCAGGATCTTCTGTTCGACCTGGTCATACAGGGCATCGGTCGGATCATCCGGCCGGTAGTCGGTTTCGAGAATGCAGCGAGCGAGATAGGCCATGTCGATCAGGGCCCCGATTTCCTGGGGCGTGAGATGCAGGGCGAGACTGTTGTCGGAATTGGGTCGGATCATGAACGGGCTTTCGTGTGATGTGCCATAGGTTGAGGTTTGGGACAATTTTGAGGGAGCAGGCCGGTCAGGGCGGCCATCATACTGCCGCATGCGGGTTCGGGATTTGGGGCGTGGATCGGGTAAAACGCTTTAAGGAGGCATAGCATCATAAGTATTTTGATGGCAGTTGGATAAGCGGCGTTTTGGGTTGGATTGCGTCAGACAGGACCTGGGAAAAATATTTCGACCGCGAGACGCTTTGCCCTGTGCGGCATACAGGATCAAGGAAGCCCATGATGCATTCACAGGCCGGTCATTCCGATCCCGAAGATCTCGCCACCGACGAATTGGTGCAGCGCGTGCTCGATGGCCGCGTGGAATGGTACGAGCAGATCATTCGTCGGTATCAACTGGATGTGGCCCGCATCGCCCAAGCGCTGTTGCAGGATCGCTCGGCCACTGAAGAACTGGTTCAACAGGTTTTCGTGAATGCGTTCTACGCGCTCAAGACCTATCGCATGGGCGAAGGGTTCGGGCGCTGGATTCGCACCGTGGCTCGCAATGCGGCGCGGCAGGAACTTCGGCGCAGCAGCCGGTATGTGGCGCGGTTGGAGGCTTATCGCCTGCGCGCCGAAGCGCGCCTTGATGCTGAGGCATCAGATGCCGACGCGATTCGCGATCGACTTGAAGCCCTGCGCGACTGTGTGCGCAAGCTGAAAGACGATCATGCCGAAGCGGTACACCGGCGCTATCTGCAGGGTGAGTCGGTGGAGCGCGTGGCCGTGGCGATGGGACGCAGCGTGGATTCGGTGCGCAACATGCTTTTTCGTGTGCGCGGCGTGCTGCGCGAATGTCTGACCATGACAAGGGGGTCACGCTGCATGAGTGCCTACTGGATCGTCTTGTCGGTGAATTGATCGATGATGCGATCAGCGCCCGAAGATGCCGATCGCCTGAATGCCGCCTTGCAAGCAGATGCCGAAGCTCAACGGCTTTATACGCAGCAGCATGACATGGAAGCCGATCTGCGCGCTCTGGATGACGGGTTCGATGTCAGCGAAGTCACGATGCGGCGTCTTTGCCGCGAACTGGCGGTGGTGCGCCGACCGATGGATTCATCCGAAGGCGCACGATCCGATTTGCGGCGCTTTACAACGCTCTGGCGTTGGGTGGCAGGATTGGCCGCAATCGCGGCCTTATGGATGGTGGCGGCGCTGATCGGTCTGAGTCTGGAAAACACGTCTGCGCCGCAGATCACACTCGTTCGTCATGGTGAGGGTCAGGTCGAAATCGAACGCGGCGGCATGCGTCTGTCGGTTGAATCGCTGGAGCCGTTGCTTGCCGGCGATGTGATCCATGCTCAGGCCCATGCCTCGATCACCTATGCCGATGGCACACGTGTGGATTTCGGACCCGGCACGCACATCGCGCTGCCGGATCGCACCGACGAAGCCAAATCACTCACGATGCATACCGGGCGACTGAGTGCGGATGTGGCCAAGCAACCGGCCGGTCGACCCATGCTTTTTCATACGCCGCAGGCGGTGGCAACCGTTCTGGGCACGCAACTGGATCTTGCGATTCAACCTTCGGTCACGCGCCTTTCGGTGACCGAGGGGCACGTGCGTCTGATGCGCCGCAATGATTCGGCAACCGTGGAAGTGTCGGCCGGACACGTGGCCTACGCAGGAGCGGCGATGGAACTCGCCGCGCGGCCGCCGCGCATCGCCGAAGGTTTGATCGCGCTTTATCGTTTTGATGAAGGCGCAGGCACAGTGGTGCACGATCGATCCGGACTCTCGCCGGCCTTGCCGCTCACGCTGAAAACCAGCCGGAAGGATGCCGCCGTCTGGCTGCCCGAAGGCGGCTTGCGTCTGGATCATCGCGCCATTCTTGTTTCGGAGGGTCCTGCGGCGAAAGTGATTGATGCGGTGCGGGCCTCAAATGCTCTCACGCTCGAAGCCTGGATTGTTCCGGCCCTGGAAAAACAGCGCGGGACCGGCCCGCGTCATCACGCTGTCGAACGGCAGCCAGAAAACCAATTTCACACTGGGGCACGGCGGGGCTGATCCGCGCACCGCCACCGCGCAATACACGGCGCGCATCCGGACCACGCGTACCGATCCGGTCGGTGGCCCCGGACTTGAGACGCCGTTGGGATCCGCGACGGCTGGTCTTTCTCATGTGGTGGTCACGCGAAATGCCTTCGGCGCACGCGTGATTTATCTCGATGGTGAACGTCTGGCCGAGGATTTCGACGGCGGTGATTTTTCGTACTGGATCGACGGTTTGCCGCTGACACTGGGTGACGACGTATTCGAAGATCGTTCCTGGCGCGGCATCTATCGCCTGGTGGCCATTTACGATCAGGCCCTGACCGCTGAGCAGGTGCAACTGAATCATGCTGCAGGTCCGTTCACTGAATCGTGGAGTGATGTGCAGCGTGTCGGATCGGCGCGATCGCATCAGGAGAACCTTCAGTGATGAGAGCGATCATCATTCAATTGATTCTGTTTGGATCGTGTGTGGCCGGTGGCATGGCCGCTGAAGTGCCCTCGCCGCACAAGCCCGGCGCCTATCCTGCGCCGAAGCAGAGTTCCGATCACTGGGCATTTGCGGCGCGCCGTGATCCGAAGCCACCGGCGGTGAAAGATACCGCATGGGCGGCTCATCCCATCGATCGCTTCATCAAATCACGCCTTGAGCGCGAAGGTGTATCGGTCGCTGCGCCGGCCGATCGGCCCACGCTGATTCGCCGTGTGACATATGACCTGATCGGTTTGCCGCCCACGCCGGAGGAAATCGACGCATTCATGCGCGATGCTTCGGCGCATGCTTTTGAAAACGTGGTCGAGCGTCTGCTGGCCAGTCCGCAATACGGTGAGCGCTGGGGCCGGCACTGGCTCGACTGGGTGCGCTATGCGGATACCGCGGGTGATAATTCAGATTACCCGATTCCGCAGGCGTATCTTTATCGCAATTATGTGATCGACGCCTTCAATGCCGATACGCCTTACGACCGCTTCATCACCGAACAACTGGCCGGTGATCTGATTTCGACCGAGCAATTCGCCGAACATCGTCGAGGCATCATTGCCACGGGCTACATCGCATCGGCGCGCCGATTTGGTTCGCTGTATCGCGATTACCCGCAGCATCTGACGATCGAAGACACGATCGACAATCTGGGGCGTACGTTTCTAGGTTTGACGATTTCGTGCGCCCGCTGTCACGATCACAAGTTTGATCCGATCAGCCAGGCCGATTATTACGGCTTGTACGGCATTTTTGATTCGACGCGATATGCCTTTCCCGGGATTGAGCTTAATAAAGTGCCGGCTGATTTCGTGCCGCTGATCCCTGCGGAGGAAGCCGGTCGACTTGAGGCGGATTATCGCGCCAAAGTCGATCCGCTGAAACAGCGCGCCGATGCGTTGCGCAAGTTGCTCAGTGATCGCGAGGCCGAGCAGAAGAAAATTGATCGCGCGAAAGAGGCGCAGGCCTGGCAGGATGCCGAGCAAAAAGTGGAGTCGGCCAAGAAGAAATGGAAGCAGGCACAGGACCAGTACGACAAGGCCGCTCGCGAACATCAACCGGATTATCCCCGTGCGTATGCCGTGATCGATGGCAAGGTGTCGAATGCGAAACTTCAGGTGATGGGTGATCCCAAGAAGACACGACAGGAAGTGCCGCGCGGCTTTCCCGGCATCCTCGGCGGGCAGCGCCTGGATTCGGATGTCGCCAAACAGACCAGCGGCCGACTGCAGCTCGCGGGATGGATTGCCGATCCGGCCAATCCGTTGACGGCCCGCGTGATGGTCAATCGGATCTGGCAGATGCATTTCGGCGAAGGTTTGGTGCGCACGCCCAGTGATTTCGGCACGCGCGGTCTGCCGCCCACCCATCCGGAATTGCTGGACTGGCTCGCATCACGCTTTGTCGAAAGTGGATGGTCGATCAAGGCGATGCACCGCCTGATCCTCAGCAGCCGGACGTATCAATTGTCGGCTCAGGCTGATCCGCGCTCGATCGAGGCCGATCCTGAAAATCAACGGCGCGGGCGCGCGTCGATCCATCGCATGGATGCCGAATCGCTGCGCGACACATTGCTGGTGTTGTCGGGCGAATTGAATCCCGAGCCCTTGCGCGAATCGCATCCGTTTCCACCTTCGCAGAAGTGGGGTTATACGCAGCATCATCCTTTCAAGGACACATACGAACACCATCATCGCAGCGTGTATCTGATGACGCGGCGCTTGTCGCGTTTGCCCTTGTTCGCCACGTTTGATGGCGCAGATCCCAATGCGCATACGGCGGCGCGCACCGAGGCGACCACGCCGGTGCAGGCGTTGTTCGCGATGAACGATCCGTTCGTGCATCGTTCGGCCGAAGGTTTTTCGCGCCGGGTGATGAACGCGAGTGGCGATGTCGCCGATCGCATTCGTATGGCCCATGTGCTGGCCGTGGGGCGGCAGCCTGCCGAAGCAGATGTGGCAGCGGCACAGGCTTTTTTGGCTCGCGCCCGTGAACTGACCGGTGGTGATGAAGCGGCATGGACGGCCTATGCCCGCGCTTTGCTTCAGACCAATGCATTTGTCTACATCGAATAGGAATCTGAAACCATGCTTCACGATTCAGGTCGACGTTCGATCTTGCGATCCATGCTGCTGGGATCTTCTCTCGGCCCGGCGGTGATCTCCGAGCTGCTGGCTTCGGAAGGCGATCCGCTGGCACCGCGCATGGCGCACCAGACGCCGCGGGCCAAACGCGTGATCATGATTTATCTGACCGGCGGCGTATCGCACATCGACACATTTGATCCCAAGCCGTCAGGCAAAGGCCGTGACGGCACAGGCAAAGACGGATTGATGGGTTCGATCTTCGGCTATCGGCCGGATCCGGTGACGGGGATCGAAGTCACCGACATCTTTCCGCATGTACGTTCGGTGATGAGCGAGATTTGCCTGATTCGTTCGATGAAATCAGCTCACTTCGATCATTCCGAAGCCACGTTGGGTGTGCATACCGGATCGCCGACGTTTGCGCGACCGAGTTTCGGATCGTGGGTGAGTTACGGTCTGGGTTCGATGAATCGCGACCTGCCTTCATTCATGGTGATCGCGCCGCATCTGCCTTACGGCGGCACACAGGTTTACAACAACGACTTTTTGCCGGCCTATCACCAAGGCACGCGTGTGGTTCCCGGCCCGACGCCGATCGACAATCTCGACCGACGTTCCTCCACTGAGGCGCTTCAGCGTTTGGAACTGGATCTCGCGCAGCAGATGAATCGCCGGCATGGGGCGTCTCCGGGAGATCGCGCGGATCAGGCGGCGCGGATTCGGAGTTTTGAAACCGCTTTTCGCATGCAGACGGCGGGTGCCGAAGCCTTCGATCTGTCGCGCGAAACCGAGGAGACGCACGCGTTGTACGCCATGAAGCGCGGCGCAACCGACGGTTTCGGCTGGCAGTGTCTGGTGGCGCGCCGTCTGGCCGAGCGCGGTGTGCGATTCATCGAATTGATCGATACCGGATCGCGACCGAACTGGGATTCGCACGGCGAGATGAAAGAGCACGAAAAGCTCGCTTTAAATGTGGATCAGCCGATTGCGGGTCTGATCAAGGATCTCAAGCGATCAGGCATGCTGGAAGAGACGTTGGTTATTTGCGCAACGGAATTCGGCCGCACCCCAAAACGCGAAGGCAATAATGGGCGCGGCCATCACGGTGATTGCTTCAGCATGTGGCTGGCCGGTGGTGGTGTGAAGGGCGGGCAGGTTTACGGCGCGACCGATGACATCGGTGCCACCATTACCCGTGATGAAGTCGAGGTGCATGATCTGCATGCCACGGCACTGCATCTGCTCGGGATGGATCACGAGCAATTGACCCATCGGCATGCCGGGCGCGATTTTCGTCTTACCGACGTGTTCGGCCACGTGATGCATGACATTCTGGTGTGAGAACCTGTTGCAGCGTGGTGCAGAGTGCGGCGGTCAGGTCGCTCGAGAATCGCCCACCGGTGCGGATCAACCCCTGGTTCATTTCCAGTTCGATGCCGGCATAACGGGCTGCCGGGTAGGACCGGCGCAGTGCGGTGGTCAGGCCGTCGGCAGTGCCGCGATAGGGGGTGTTCATGCGCACGCGCAGGTGTGGGGTGCAGGCGTGCAGTGCGTCGCGCCATTTTCGGGCGACGGCTGTTTCGAAGCGTCGCGCTGGATCGTAAAGCAGGCCGATGTCGAAGTTGCGCGGGGTCTCGTCGAGGATCGGCGTGAAGCTGTGCACGCCCAGATGGATCACGCGATGTCGATGTGACAGAAAAGTTTTGATCGCCGTGCCGACCCGGCGCCGATGCGGTTGCCAGTATTGTTCGAGGATGCGCTGTTTTTCTTCCGGGGGAAGCGGTTTGGAAATGGCGGAAAAAAGCGCCCGGTGATGTTCTGAGCGGTTGTTTTCGATCAGCAGGCGCGTCACGGTGACGGCCAGCAGTGGGACCCGGAGTGTGCGCGCCATGGATCGCGCCAGGGGTAGAGCGCCTGGATCCCATCCGCGATGCGTGCGCAGCAGTTTTCGATGTGAACGAAACAGCGATTGGTATTCAGGCGGGACATCATGCCCGCCGTGTTCGCATGTCAGCAGGAGTCGATCAGCCAAGGAATGGTTTTCCCGCCATCAGGCCATCGCACAATCGGCTGTAGACTTGGTGCAGTTTCGGACGATCGGGATCATCGCCTGTGGCACGCAGAATACGAAGCGCGAGGCAGCCGTGATTCAGAATCACATCCAGGGCTTCGCGGTGCGGCGCAATCCATTCCGGATGGTGCGTATCGATGAGGCCGGTCAGGTGGCGCCACAGTTCGATGGCCGTGCATGGCCCGGATGCGCCCATCACTTTGAGATAGGCACTGTTTTCGACAGGCGTCGCGCCGGCATCAGTCAGTGTGCGCTCAAAGAGGTCGGCCAGCGGATCAACCGCCAGTGTGCGCTGTGTGGCATGATCACAGAGGACTTCATCGGCCAGCAGACGCACGGCGGCTGCGACGGTGGCGGCAATCGCTGCATCCATCGCCGGGCATTCCTGCGCATCGATGACGCGGATCTCGATGGTGCCGCGATCGAATCGGGCAATGGCACCGCGTGCGTTGGACCAGTCGCTCTCGAACACGCCGTCATGGTTGTACGGCTTGAGTGCGATGTCGATCGGATCCAGAACCAGTTCCCGGTATTCGGCCTCACTGAAGGCCGGTTCGGGAATCACGCGGCCGACCAGATGCGGCACCTTGTCGCAGTGATGGCGATAGGCTTCGAGGCGCTGGTCAAGTTTGCCCGCCGGTCGAGCATCGACGATGGGCGATCCGGCTGAAAGCGCGGGAATGATCGGGAGGATCAATCGGATGGCCGCATGCAGGCGTGCGAATTGCTCATCACCATCGAACGGGAGATTCAGATGAACGCTTTGGAGATTTGCCCAGCCCGGACCCCGGCAATCGAAGATGCGATCGAAGGCCGAATAGATTTCGGTGTTGTCGTGTTGCCACAACTGGGCTTCGCGTGCGGGCACCATCCAGGGATGGACGGCGCCGGGCATGAGGCGGGCACCCAGTGTGTCGAGCAGTCGATTGATTTCACGGATTTCGCGGCCGAAATCGGCGGGAACGCGGGCGAGGTTTTTCACCGGCCCGTCGGTTTTGAGTTCGACCAGATGCGCGGTCAGTTCGTTCGACCAGCCGACACCGTCATGAGACAGTTCGTTGGTGATGCCGCCGGTGGCGGCGATCATGAGTTTGTCGCAGATGGCCGAGACATTGAGCGTGTCGCGATCCACGATCATGTATTCGATTTCGAGGCCGTAGCCTTCCCAGAGATTCAGACGATGACGATCGCTCACGGTCGACCTCTTTCACGAATGGTCTCGATGCGCTGAATGAATGACGCGATCAGCGTGTCGTAGAGTTTGTCCTTGAGGACCTGATCTTCGCAGCCGGCTTCGAGGCTCGGGTTATCGTTGACTTCGACGATGACCACGCGCTTCTGCCGTCCTGCTTCGGGTCCACGCCGTACAGGCCTGGCCGATGAGATTCGAGGCATTTTCAGCGACTTTAAGCACGCGCGGCGGCACGTCACTCAACTTCATGGTCTTGTGCGCGCCGGCGACCACGCGTCCACCTTCGTGCCGTTTGTAAATCTGCCAGTGACCGCGCGGCATGAAGTATTGGCAGGCATAGATGGCTTTGCCGTCGAGTACGCCGACACGCCAGTCGTAATCGGTGGGCATGTATTCCTGGACGACCACCAGCGCCGAATCGGCCAGCATGGCTTCGAGTTTGGTGCGATATTCTTCGGGGTCTTTCGCTCGCGTGACACCGATTGAAAAGGCGCTGTCCGGCTGTTTGAGTACGCAGGGCAGGCCCACCTCATCCAGAACCTGGTCGGCATTGCCGGAGTGGGCGATCCACGTGCGCGGGATCGGGATCTTGTGTGCCGCGAGCAGTTCGGCGAGATACACCTTGTTGGTGCATCGCGCGATCGACATCGGATCGTCGATGACGGCAAGGCCTTCAGCCTCGGCCCGGCGCGCAAAACGGTAGGTGTAGTGATCCACACGCGTGGTCACGCGGATGAACAAGGCGTCGAATTCGCCCAGGCGTCCGTAGTTTTCACGTGTGATCATTTCGACACGCACGCCGGCGCGTTTGCCGGCACGCACCAGTTTACGCAAGGCCGCTTCGTCGGAGGGCGGTTCGGCTTCTTTCGGATCGATCAGAACCGCCAGGTCATAGCGGTATCGCGTTTTTCGCGCACCGCGCTCGGGTTTACCGAAGTAGGTTTCGGCCGAATCGATCACTGATTTACGGTGATGGGTCGGAATGTCATTGGCCGCGATGGGGCCGATGCGTTTCAGTGCCCAGTTTTTACCACGCTCGAATTCAGCTCGCAGCAACGGGCATCGGAAGATTTCAAACAGGCGGCGTCCCAGCGGCAGGTCGCGCTGTGCGGTGGTTTGGCCGAAATACACGCTGAGGGTGAATTGCTTGGTCTGAACCGGACGCAATGTTTTTTGGATCAGTTCGTCGAGATCGCCTGAAAGCAAGCGGCGGATCGAAGAACTGTGCATGTCGCGCATGGTGATCACGTCGGGATTGGGTCGGTGGCCGCGTGCTTCGGCCAGCAGTGAGACGTAATACCCCAGGCTTTGATAGGCGTAGGATCGGCACAGATTGAACACGCGGGCATCGCTTGTTTCGTTGTAATCCGCGTTCGTCAGGTAGTCGCGTGCGGCGACCAGTTCAACCCCGGCGATTTTCAGAGGCCACTTGGATGGGTCGTTCACGACGATCAGTCGTCGCATCGTGTTACTCTTTCTCGGCACGCGGCCGAATCACAAGGAGTTTGGCATCGTAAGTGATGGTGCCAAGATAGAGAGCGCCGATCAGGCGCTCGGTCTGGATCGCATAAGCATGCGAGCCGGGAACAGGCTTGTGAAGATACGGATCGGCAATTTCGATGGTGTCGCGGTCGAGATCCACGCCGTGCAATACCACGAAGTGGCCTGTCGGCTCGCCGCAGATGTCGTCGGGTTCAAAATCATCTTCGCGTTCGCGAGCGCATCGATACAGCCAGGTGGAGCACAAGCCGGCGATGACCGGTGTACGTTCGCCGATGTGTTCGGCGATCAGGCCGCCGGTGAGATCGCGCAGACGCACTTGGCCGCCGGCATCCAGAAATTTGGCATAGGCTGAAGTGGCGGCGCGATTGCGGTCGGATTTCTTGAGTTCTTTGCGGGCGCGCAGTCGTTCGGCGGGGTCGGGGCCGCCTTCTTCAAACCAGGTGGGATCGAAGATGCGCAAATCGCAGGTATAGATGGTGGCGTCGTAGCCGCGTTTCAAAGCATGGTGGGCGAGATAAACCGCCAAGGTGCCGCCGCCGGGCAACGCACGGATTTCCTCAGTGAGCTGTTCGATGGGGATGTCGTCGCCGTAAGAGCGATACACCGCATGCAGGCACGAAGGGCCGCAGGTGGTTTCATCCGGTTGGGGCGTGATTTGAAAGTCGAAGCGTGGCACGGTGGTTCGGAAGCTCCATCAAAAGCGCGCGAATCATACCGCGTTGCGAGGGGCTGTCCAGTGGAGCATCGGCATCCGGGTGTCATTCTCTAAACAATTGACAATGGCGAGGATACCCGTGGATTTCCAGCCCGATTGGCGTTCACCCCGCCGTCGGGAGCGCCGGCGCTTTCTGCACGAGCCATACGCCGGCCATCAGGCAGGCGGCGCCGAGCAGGCGCGTGGGGCTGGCTTCTTGTTGAGCCACACCCAGCACGCCGAAGTGGTCGATGGCGACGGAGACCATCATCTGGCCTGCGAGCGCGGCGGTCAGCACATTGGCAATGCCGATGCGCGGTGTGAGCATGAGGACGGAAGTCACGAAGATGACGCCGATGGGCCCGCCAATGTAGTCATACCACATGGTTTTTTCAGCGAGCGCGGCGCCGGTCGGCAGGGCGGGTCGAAGCACCAGCAGAATCAAACCGGTCAGCAACAGGCCGCTGAAGAATGAAACAAACGTGGCCTGCATGGGATGGTTCAGTGCCTTGCCGAGTTTGGCATTGACGGCGCCCTGGATCGGAATCAGTGACCCGGCCACCAGAGCGATGGCCATCAGGATGAGTTTCATGATGAAATCCTTTTTTGATCAGTCTTGATCATCGGGGCTGACGCGCCGTGTTTCGCCGCGCAAAAATGCGGCAAGCCAGCCATCAAGCAGCTCGCCGCGCCATCCTGTGGACAAAGGCGAATCGACATGACGTTCGTCGCGCCGCTGTGGCCAAATCAGCCACGTCGGAGCCGCGAGCCGACCAGTGGGATCCACACCCAGCAGACGACTGCGTGTCTGAAGAGCGGCCCATGCGGTGTCGACTTCGAATTTTTGTTCGGGTGTTTCTTCCGGCGGTTCGGGGAGTTGCAGGGGTTCGGCTTCGCGCCCGCGCTCGATGGCCTCCAGGATCGCATCCGCATGGCGTTGCCTGACGGGGGCAGGCAAGTGGGTGATGCGGTCGAGCTTGTCGGCGCTGCGCGGTGATTTTTTGGCCAGTTCGACGAGCAGTTCATCTTTAAGAAAGCTGCGCGGCGGTTTATCGGCTTCGCGGGCGCCGGCATCACGCCAGGTGACCAGTTCGAGCAGCACGCGCTCGATCGCGTCCTCTAACGCCTTTGGCGCCGCGCACACGACCCATTTGTCGGATGGGTTCGAAGCCATGCAGGGCCGGATCAAATGATTCGGCGCAGCGCTGTCTGATCCATGGATCGCGTCCTTCGGCGAGGCGCTGCGCGAGTGCGTCATAGAGCGCATACATGCCGTGGCGGCACATCATCGGCAGCGTATCGAATGTGGGCGGGCGAGAGAGGGGCGTTGATCCCATCGCGTGAAGGTCAGCGCCTTGCCGAGGTTGATCCCGAGCAGCGTTTGAATCAGAGTTGGCCAATGAAATGGGATACGACAGAAAGGGCAAAGCCTGCGGCGACCTGGGTGTCGTAGACATTTTCGGCGCCGCGGCGAGGTGGCGCATCACCGGTTCGAGATCCTGCCCGCCGGCGTGCACGATCTTAAGAATGCCCGGGTCGGCCAGCATCTCCCACACGGGCGTGACGTCCACACGCGCGAGTGTGCTCGACGATGTAAAACGCCTGTTCGGCGGTGAGGAGCTGAATCAGACACAGTTGCGGGTAATAGCTCAGTTCGCCGATGAACTCGGTGTCATACACGCACCGGCCTGTTTCGCGGATGTGCGCGAGCAGCATCGGCGAGTCCGGCGACTGAATCAATCCAGGTGTGCGTCGTGCAGACCAAGGGATGAAGTCCATGATCGAACGCGATGCGCGTCAGGATCCGCGGCATCCTGATTGGCAGCATCGACGGCCGTAGTGTTGGTTCTGGGATCGAGCCATGGGTTCAAAAGAGCCTTCGTTTCGGGGCGTCGTTATGGGGGCTCAGCGTGGTTCCGGGCCGCCCATGATACGGGGGTTGCAGGATGCGGCGGGCGTGATCGCACTAAACCTTTTTACCTTGTGCAACAATGATACCTGCCGGAATCCGGTGGATGGATTGAGCTAGA
>CALOAZ010000143.1:0-16934 GCA_942491355.1 uncultured Phycisphaeraceae bacterium | reverse complement strand
ATGTCTGAATGCATGGTTGTTCCGGTGTGGCATACGCCAATCAATGGGCTGCAACAGCTCGAACATTTGTGAATGCTGAAAACTTTTTGATCAGCGACAGACCATTGAATATGAATCGCGCATTGAAGGAAGCCGATCTGGTCATTACCCATGGCTGCACGACGGCAGAGCAAGCTCTGCTGGCAGGCGTTCCTGTGCTGCGCGTGCCACTGCATCAGGAACAGGCGGTTCACACCCAGCGTTGTATTGAAACCGGTGCGGGGTTAGGGGTACTGCCCGGAGAGACTGGCGCTGCTCGGGAAGCTTGTGAACGTCTGCTGCATGAACCGGGTTTTCGCCGGGCGGCTGGTGATTTTGCTCGGCGCAATCGCAAATATGACCCACATCAGGGATTGAACAAGATTATCGAACAGATTCGGCAATGGGTTTGAGCGACCTCCGGAGTGAGGGCAGTAACGGTTTCCGAAACTCAGGTAATCCGATATTCTCCGGGGTGCGTAAGATTGGCAGAGGAGTCGTTGAATATGCCCGGAACGGATGAGTCGCTATCGCAGCGCATTACGGCCCTTTTGCGCCGCGATTTAAAATTGGGTGACGATCGGCATATTCCGGACGATATGCCGCTGTTCGGCGGCGAGCTGGATCTGGATTCGCTCGATGCGCTGCTGCTGGTGGGTAGTCTCGAAAAGGAATTCGGCATCAAGATTCCCAATGAGGATGTCGGCCAGCGCGTGTTTGCCGATGTGCGCACATTGACGGCTTATCTGGCGGCTCAGGGAATCGGTGCTTCGGGATTAGAAACGGTGGCTGCTGCGCCGAAATCGGTGGACTTGCAGGCGCATCTTGCGAATCTGCCGCATGGTGAAGCATTTCGATTTGTGACCGGGCTCACGCGTGTGGAGCCGGGTGTTTCGGCTGAGGCGGTCTGGTCGGTCAAAGGCAGTGAGCCTTTCTTTGCCGGGCACTTTCCCGGCAATCCGATTGTGCCGGGTGTGTTGCTTTCAGAAGCTCTCGCGCAGACGTCAGGATTGGTGATGGCCGGTGCGGGGCAAAAGGCGATTCAGGGCCGGTTGGCTCATGTGGAAATGCGATTCAATCAGTCTGTAGCGCCACCGGCAGAGATCACACTGCGATCGCGTCACGACAAGACACTGGGTGATTTGCATCGCTTTCAGGTTCAGGCTCTTTGCAAAGGTGAAGTGGTGGCTGAAGGTGTGATTTCATTGGCGATGGGCTGATCGACGCCTCTGATGGGGAAAGTCAATGGCCATGCGTGCCGGATTCTGTCTCGTCAGTGTGCTGATGATCACCGGTATGCTTTGCGCCGATGAATCATCGCCCCTTTCTCCTTTAAAACTCGAACGGCCGAAATCCATTCCTGAAGCGCTGTGGCAAACGCTTGTGGAAATGGATCAACGGGCCGCCGAAACGCGTACGCTGATGGCGCAATTCGTACAGGAAAAGAAGACGCCATTGTTGCGTCGGCCGATCACCTCAAGTGGATCGGTGACAGCCGTCGAGGGTCGCGTGTTGTGGCGCACTGAAGCACCGGCGGTTTCTGAAATGCTGATTGATCGGCAGGCCATCCGCTTTTATTACCCGGATCAAAAGCTGATCGAGCGGTATCCGCTGCAGGGCCGCGCTGCGGAGATGGCGGCCGGGCCGTTGATGCGTCTGGAAGCCTTGGTCAAGATGTTTCGTCTGACCCCCGTGGACGTGGTGCCGCAGGTGAAGGATCTGGAAAAAGACGCTGATGTTTCTCAATGGATTGCATTGCAGATTGAACCGGTGGATGAAGCCCGGCGCGAATCTTTCGGAACGGTGTTGGTCATCATGGACCCCAAAACCGCCACGTTGCGGCGCTTCGTGCGCGAAGACGCCGACGGTGAGCGCACAAGTATCACACTCAAGGACGTGCGCATCAATGATGAAGCGGCACCCAAAGAAGTGAATCTCAGTGCGCCGCCCGAAACGCGCGAAGTGCGTCCGCTGGGAGATCAGGATCCTTGAGTATCTCTGATGATTCCGGCGCGGGACTACGACCAGAAGCGCATGGCGCCAACACTTGGTTGAATGGTTTGTTCAACGCCGTCGAACGGGCGCCGGGCCTGGTGAGTTGGTTTGCGCCTGTGTTGGCCTATGGGGCGTGGTGCTGGACCAAGTCGATGCGCACGAGCACGCTGGCCAATGCTCGCCATCTGCGCCCCGATGCCTCGCCCTCTGAACAGGAGCGCTGGCGCGTTGTGTGATCACAAACTTCATTCGATTTGTCTGCGATGTGTCACGGGGATCGCGGCGCACCGTGCGCGAATTACAAAACGATCAAGTGGCATCGGTCGAGGGTGCGGCTCACTACGAAGAAGCCAAAGCTCTGGGGCGCGGTCTGATTGTGGCGACAGCGCATCTGGGATCTTTCGAAGTCGGCATGGCTGAACTGTTGCGCAAAGAGCCGCGTTTGCATGTGGTGTTTCAACGTGACCCCGTGATCTTGTTTGAGCGCATGCGCCATCGCCTACATCAGCGCCTGGGTGTAATCGAAGCACCAGTGGATGATGGCTGGGAAGTATGGATTCGTCTGCGCGAAGCGCTCGAGCGCGGTGAAGCCGTGGCGATGCAGGCTGACCGCGTGATGCCCGGTCAGAAAGGCGCATGGGTCCCTTTTGCCGGTGGGCACATTGCCCTGCCGCTGGGTCCGGTGAAACTGGCAAAACTGACCGGGGCGCCGATCCTTCCGGTCTTTGCGCCGGTCGAGGCCGATGGCCGCGTGCGACTGGTGATTGAACCAGCTATTGTGGTCGACGAAATCGTCGCGCCGGGCCAGACCCCCGCCGCGTTGATTCAGCTGGCTCAAACCCTGGAGCGTTTTGTGTTGAAGTACCCGGATCAATGGCTTGTGTTGTTCGAAGCCTGGCAGCAAGATGCGGAGTCGGGCTGTGCGTGATCCCATTGTCATCACCGGCGCCGGTCTGGTGACCTGTCTGGGCTTGAATCGCGAAGCGGTCTGGGCACGCGTGCGGCGCGGCGAACACGGGATCGGCCCTGCGCCGGCGCTTGAGCAAACCACAGAGCCCGACAAAGGCGCCGGTCAGGCGCCGGATCTGCCCAAAGATTTTCATCCGGAACTGCCGCGCGAAGTCCGGTATCTGCGTTATGCGGTGCAGCAAGCCTGGCACGAAGCCGGACTGGATCAAAAACAACACGATGGTGCCTGAACGCGTGGGTGTGGTCCTCGGCACCACTTTGCATGGCATTCGTGCCGCCGGGCGCTATTTTCGCGATGGTGATCTGAATCACTTTCAGCAGTTCTTGGCGCCGTCGATTCTGGAACAGGCCACGGCCGATCTGGATGCACAGGGTATTTCAGTCACGACCTGTTCGGCGTGTTCGTCAGGGCTGGGCAGTATCGCGCTGGCGATGACTTTATTGAATACCGGCGAACTGGATTGCGTGATCGCCGGAGGTTACGACCCGATCAGCGAATACGCCTATGGCGGGTTCAACAGTTTGCGCCTAGTGGCCACTGGTCCGGCGCGACCGTTTTGTTCGGATCGCGAAGGTTTGAAACTCGGCGAAGGTTACGGCGTGGTCGTGCTTGAAAGATCGCCTGATGCCGCGCAGCGCAAGGCCAACGTGTTGGGGCGTCTGTGCGGTTATGGCGAAACCGCCGATGCGCATCATCTCACGCAGCCGCATCCCGAAGGCGACGGCGCTGCGCGGGCACTGCAATTGGCGCTGGCCGACGCCGAACTTGAACCGGGTGATATTGATCTGATCTGTGCGCATGCGACTTCCACCCCCGACAACGACGGTGGCGAGTTCAAGGCACTGAGTCGTGTGTTCGAAGATCGATTGGCAGAGACGCCGGTCGTGAGTTTCAAGAGCCATGTGGGTCACACGCTTGGTGGCGCCGGCGCGGTCGAGCTGATTCTGGGCATGATGGCCCTGCGTGATGGCGTGATTCCCCCCACCGCCAACGTCACGCCGCAGGATGTGGAATATGTGGGTCTGAATCTGACATCGGGTGTCGAACGTTCGGCGGCGTTGAAACACACCATGCATCTATCCCTCGGTTTTGGTGGCGCGAATACCTGCCTGGTGCTGGCACCGGCCCATGCGGCGCCGGCAGTGATCACTGAACGTCGCGATGCGATTCATGAAATCTGGATCACCGGCGTGGGTGCCGTGGCGCCGGGTCGTGTGACGGCCGACCAATGGCAGATGCGCGGTGGCCTTGCGGTGAAAGCCGATACCGGTGAAACGTCCGAAGACTTGATCTTGCCCTATCTCAATGCGCGTCGTGTACGACGGATGAGCGCTTACGTGACACTCTCACTGGCTGCGACGGCATTGGCGATGCGCGATGCAGGTGTTGAAGGTGATGAAGCCTTCGCCCGCGAAGCCTATGCCGTGCTGGGCACGGCGCATGGCTCGGCTTGCTACAGCGCGGATTATTACAAGCAAATTGTTGAAGAGGGACTCGCTGCCGCCAATCCGATGCTCTTCGCCGAAGGCGTGCCGAATGCAGGCGCGGCGCATCTGAGCTTGATGCTCGGATTGAAGGGATCGTGCCAGAGTGTGCTCGGCACACGTACGGCAGGTCTGGAAGCTTTGCGGTTGGTGGCCACGCGGATGGTCGAAGGCCGCTGGTCGCGGGCACTGGTGAGTGTGGGTGAAGAATACGCCCCGCTGGTGCGCGATGCCTATGCCCACTGCGGGTTGTATGCCGGTGGTCAGACTTCAGGCCGGGCCTTTGAAGACGGACCGGGCTTTGCCATGGGCGATGGTGCGGTGACCTTCGTTTTGGAGCGGGCCGATGTGGCCCGTGCCCGGGGGATGGTGCCGCGTGCCGTTTTCGAAAGCTGGTCTGGGGGATCGGCGGGACCAGATCGGGATCGACGGTGGATGCAACTGGCCCGGCGGACGGTCGAAGCCATCAAGCCGATGCCTGCCTGGCTGGTATCAGCCAATGGCACCTGGATCGACCGCATCGAATCCCATGCGTTGCAGGCGGTGCCGCAGGCGTTGATCGGTGCGGCCTACGGACATCTTGCCGAGACCTTCAGCGTCAGCCCGTTGGCGGGGCTGGCTTCCTGGCTTTTGCATGGACGGTTGCCCGAACTTCGGGGGACGGCTCCCGCTGAGCATATTGCTGCCTGCGGCGATGAGAACCCGGATCGCCTGGGTGTTCTGGGCGTCGATTACACTGGAGCTGTGGCCGTACTGGGCCTGCGAACGGGCCCTCGGCAGGGGCACTCGACAATCTGAAATCATGTCATTTGCCATGGGGTGGTCTGCGCGACAAAATGCGTAGTATTCAGATGTTGGCCCACACAGCCCCCGGTAACACATGGTTGAATTAACACGTCATTCATCGGCCCGCCCGCAGGTTTTGCGGGTGGATGCCTTGTCCGCTCCCCATTGGCTCTCAGCCTTGTTTGCGGGGCATGGCCCGCAGGTGTTGAACACGGGTTCAGACACGCGTCTGGAGCGCACGGATGCCGCCGGGCTGTGCCATTTGCGTGTGGAAGTGCCCCATGCCGACATCATGGCACCGTTGGCCTTTCAGCGTCGTGTGGTGGAAGCGTATGGCCTGCTTGAACGAGAGCTGGGTACTGGGTTTCATCCCATTCGATTCTGGAATTTTGTGCCGCAGATTCATCGGCGCCTGGCCTGTGGCATGGATCGTTACGAAGTGTTCAATGCGGGTCGTTTTGCGGCCTATGCCCATTGGTATGGCGGCGCGGAATTCGGCGATCGGATGATCGCGGCATCGGCGGTGGATCCGCGTCAGGCATCGTTTGTGGTGTCGGTTTTGGCGTCGACACATCCGGGCCGCGGATTTGAAAATCCACGTCAGCAGGCGGCTTATCAGTATTCGCGTCGTTATGGGCCGATGCCCCCCTGTTTTGCCCGTGCGACGTTACTTAACGGCACAAGTCCGGATGCGATTCGTCATGCCCTGCTGATTGCCGGGACAGCCAGCGTGTTGGGTGAAGACACCGTGCATGTGCAGGATCTGGATGCCCAGTTGGATGAGACCATCGCCAATCTGAATGAAGTGGCAAAAATCGCTGCGCAGACTTCGGACGGACATGGGCTGTATCGCGAATTGCGTATTTATCTCGTCGATGCCACGCAGGCCGAGCGTGTGGCGCAACGATTTGCGGCGGCCTTTCCCACGCTGGAATGGATCGAATGGATGCCGGCCGATTTGTGTCGATCGGATCTGCTGATTGAAGTCGAGGGATTTGCCAAGACGCAACCCGCCTGAGCGAATCCATGGCATCCACCGAAACCCGATACGATGCCTTGATCATCGGTGCCGGCCCATCAGGGACGGTGGCGGCACTATGCATGGCCCGTCTCGGGCTTCGTGCGTTGATTCTTGAAAAAGCGGTTTTTCCACGATTCCAAATCGGTGAATCCCTGTTGCCGCGCAACTGGGAAATCATTGAAGAACTCGGCCTCGAACCTTATCTGAAACAGATACCGCATCTTGAAAAACTCGGTGCCGAATTCACCTTCGGTGATCGCGACGAAGGTCATATCTTTCGGTTCAATTTCGGACTCAGCGGCGGTGTCAATCGCACCATCAATATGCCGCGTGCCGATTTTGACCAGGCGCTGCTTAAAGCGGCGTTGGATGCGGGTGCCGAAATCGAACAGCCGGCCACCGTGCGCCATCTTTTGAAAATAGAAGACGGCGATGTGCAGGTGGAGCTTGACGACGGTCGTCGATTCCAGGGGCGCTATCTGCTGGACTGCAGCGGTCAGGCGACGGTGGTGGCCCGACATCTGGGATTGCGTCAGCCATTATCTGATCCGCATTTGAGCAAGGTGGCGTATTACGAACACTACACTGGTGCGTTTCGTCATCCGGGTGATGTGGCAGGCTTTCCCACCGTGGCGATGGCCGATGAAGGCTGGTTCTGGATGATTCCGCTTGATGAGCATCGCACGAGTGTGGGTTTGGTGATCGATCCGAAAATCGCGAAGGCCACCGGTGTGCCGGCCAATCGCATGCTGGCCTGGGGTATTCAGCGCTCTCCGTTTATGCGTGAGCGGATGGTGCAGGCGCAAGGCCCCGTCACTAATCGCGTGTGCGCTGACTTCAGCTATCGATGCGAGCCTTATGCAGGCCCCGGCTATTTTCTGGTGGGTGATGCGGCGGCCTTTCTTGATCCGGTGTTTTCATCAGGTGTCTGCCTTGGCATGGTGGGCGGCCAGGCTGTCGCAGAGCAGATTTACGCGATGCTGCATCGTCGTCGGAGTCCGGCAGCAGCACGCCGGCACTACATTCGAAAAGTGGCGCAGCCCACGCGGCACTTCGAGCGATTGATCCGGCATTACTACGTTCACCGTTTTCGCGAATTATTTCTGCATGGCAAAGGCCCGTTGGGTGTGCATCGGGCTGTGCTTGAAGTACTGGCCGGTCGCGTGTTTCCACGGCCGGCATGGTCGGTGCAATGGCGCTTGTGGATTTTTGAATTGTTTGTGCGCATGCAGGGCAAGATGATGATCGTGCCCGAGCAGGCGCATTTTTCATTGTGTGCTTCTGAAAAAGTCGCCATGCCGCTGTTCGAATCCGGCGCGTCGGAATCGGAGGTGGCCCATGCCCTCACATCTGATTGAACGCTGGACTGCGTTGACGCAGGCCGATCCGCAAGCGGTCGCGGTGATCGATCCGGACGGCACGCATCACCCACGTGGTGATTTCTGGCGGGTGGTCCAAGCCTGGTCGGTTTTGCTGCATCAGCAGGTTCCGGCCAAGGGTGTGGTGATGACCGTGCTGCCGAATGGCGCGGCATCTTTGGTTGCGATGCTTGGGGCGCTTCGGGCGGATCGAGCCGTGCTTCCGGTTTCGCCCGGACTGACCGCGCATGAATGGCAGGCCATTGCGGATGCGGTTCAACCCACAGTGGTGATTGGAAATCCCGAAGCGTTGGAAGCTCTGGCCGATCGAGTGCCCCACCGCCATTTGCCATCGGCTTGCATGAGCGCCCCTGTCGTCGTGGATCATGTTCACGAAGGAACCGGCGCGGTATTGATGCTGAGTTCCGGGACGACGGGTCGGCCGAAAATCGTGCGTCGATCCGCGCATGCACTTGATGCCGTCGCCATCAATTGCATGCGCGCTTTGCAGTTGACCGAAGCCGATCGCATGTACACCGCGATACCACTGCACCATTCGTATGCGATTGATCATGCGGTGGGCGCTGCGGGCATCGCGGGAACGGCGCTGGTGACGGCCTGCGGATTTCAACCGGACCATGCTGTGCATGCCATTGTCGATCAAGGTGTGAGTGTGTTTCCAGGTGTGCCGGTGATGTTTGAACATTTAATTCCGCGTGCGGTATCCGGCACACGGTTACGCCGGGTTTATTCAGCCGGCAGCCCTTTGCCGATGGATATCGCGCAGGCATTTGAAAAAGCCTGGGGTATTCGGATCGGACAGATTTACGGTTCCACCGAGTTTGCTTCGGTGGCATGGAATGATCCGGATGTGGAGCCGTTCGATCCGGTTTCGGTCGGTCGACCGATGGACGGCGTGCGTTTTAAAATACGCGCGATGGATGAATCGCATCGGCCCCCATTGTTGCCAGCGGATGTCGAGGGACAGATCGCCGTGGCATCGCCGAGTATGTGTGATGGCGATCAGGAATCGGCTGCTGATGAATGGGTGGACGGCATGCTGCTCTCAGGTGATCTGGGGCGTCTCGATAAACATGGACGATTGTGGCTGACCGGTCGTGTTAAATTGCTGGCGGATGTCGGCGGTTTGAAAGTCAACCTGGTCGAGGTCGAAATGGTGCTTTGCGAGCATCCCATGGTGGCCAAGGCGGTGGTGATGCCTGTGTCTCTTTCGGCGACCACCCATCGACTCAAAGCGTTTGTTCAGCCGCGTCCCGAGATGGAGTTGGATATTGAAGATGTGCGGCGATTTCTGCGCGATCGCCTGGTGGCGTACAAGATTCCACGTGAATTCGCCGTGATGGACAGTCTGCCGTGTACCTCCACCGGCAAAGTGATTCGGAGTGCCCTGTCGTGCGCGTGAGATGCGGGTGGATTCTTCTGTTGAGCTGCGCCGGATGCGCCTCGTTTTCGAACGAGCCGGCGCTGACCGCCGTGCCTTGGGAGAATCATGGCATTGCTCGCAGTCATTTGCATGACAAGAACCAGCGATCGTCAGGTTTTTCGGCACAAGGACGTGTCGTACTGCAGTTGCCGGAGGGCCCGGTTCAATTTGATTGTGCAATCGCAGTGATGCCGCCGGATCGATTGCGCTTGCGCGCATGGAAGGTCGGTCGGCCGATGCTCGATTGGCTTGTGACAGGCGATCAATGGTGGTTGTGGACGGGCGGCGGCATGGAAGCGTTGGGCACGATGTTTCGCCATATGGCGAAATGGGCCCCCGCTCAGACTCTGCCGCCGGATCGTTTCATGACCGCGAAAATCTGGGATATCGGTGGTGCGTCGTTTTTGATGTGTCAGACGTTGGATGGCGGGATGACGCTCGAAGAATGGATTGATCGCAGCACGCTGACCGTGCGGTGCCGGCAATGGTCTTTGCCGTTTGCGCCGCCTCTGACGCTGACGTTCGAAAAATTTCAGCAAATCGGTCCTGTGATCTGGGCGCAGCAATGGCAGTGTGATTTTGGCCCGGCGGATATACGTATTCTGTGGGATGATGTGGAATCCGGATCGCCGCCCGATGCGGCGTGGAAGCCTGTTTCGGGTGCGGAGCGTTTGCGATGAACGACAACGGGCAGACCGAAACGCGCTGGGGCGCGCCGATGCGTCGGCCATGGCGCACGTTGGTGTTTGCGGGTGTGCTTGCCGGAATCGCGTTGTGGGGTGCCCTGCAGTTAAAGCTCGATCCTTCGATCGAAGCCCTGTTTGATCGTGACAATCCTGCGGGCAAGGCACTGTTGTCTCTGGCCAGCGATTTCGCCTCTGCAGACGATTTGCTGGTTCTCATTGAAGTTCAAACGCCCGAAGCCATGAAGCCCGAAGCGCGTGCGCATCGGCTGATTCAAGTGGCCGAGCATCTTGAAAAAGCGCTTTTGGATCAGGATCCAGAACATCGGCAGATCGCATCGATCACCTGGCGTGCGGATTCTGATGAAACCGGTTTTGCGAGTGAAGTCGTCATGCCGTCACTGGCCTGGTATCTCGACGAAGCGGGTTTTGAGGCTTTGCGTCAGCGGCTTTCCGTCGAGGGTATGACCGCGCAGATCCGCAAGGACGAAGTGCTTGTCACCGCACCGAGCCCGGCCGGTGCCGTGTTGGCACGCGAAGTGCTTCGCGATCCCTTGCGCCTCCATGATTTGGCTGCACCGGTGATGCGCGGCATGCGGCCGGATCTTCGGACCTGGCGCGACGAGCCGACATTCATGAATTCAGATGCTCGTGCATTGTTGATGCGCGTGTCAGGGGCACGCCCTGCCGCGGATGGCGCATTCACGCAATTACTGATGACGACCGTGCGATCAGCGCTCGAATCGGTGGACACGAAGGATACGACGGTTCATCTCGGAGGCGCTTACGCCATTGCCGAAACGGCCGCTCGAGAAATTCGTGCGGACATGGGGCGCAGCATCATCAGTTCGATCATTCTGCTTCAGATTCTTTTTTTATTGGGCTACCGGAATCGATTGGCCTTTGTGGCGGCGGCGGTACCGGTGGGTCTGGGTGTGCTGGCGGGGTTCGGCGTCAGTGGTTGGCTCGGAATCGGATTGACGCCTGTGACCGCAGTAGGTGGTGCAATCCTTGCCGGTCTGGGTGTGGACTACGGTGTGCATTATTTATCACATCGTCAGGTACACGGCGCGGCAGATCAGGCATCTTTGTCCGGTCTGGTACGGGCTTTATTCGCGGCGTGTTTCACCTCGGTGATCGCGTTTGGTGCCGTGGGGTTTTCGAGTGTGCCGGCTCTGCAATCCTTTGCCATGCTGGGCGCGGTGGGTTTGGGCGTCTCGGTACTCGCGACCTTGACGGTTTTGCCGGCCTTATTGCGACTGACTGAACGCAAGAATGCAAATTGGCAGGGACGATTTAATGCCGAGCCCTTGATGGCGAAGCTGGATCAGTCGGCACGAATCGTACTGGGGGTATCACTTTTACTTGTGGTACTTTGTGTTTGGCCAGCAGTCATGCGACTGACGGATGCACACTGGTTTGATACCAATGCATCGGTCATGCATCCTCAACCGAATCCGGCACTGGAATTACCGGATCGCATCGCAACCTATTTCGGCGGCTCTCCCTACTCGTTGATGGTGCATCTGGAAGCGAATGATCCGGTGGCATTGCTCGATCGCGCCCAGCGTGCGCATCGAGCGCTGGATCAGGCATCGATTCACGCTCTGGGGTTGCGTGCGCCCTATGGGGTATCCAATCTGCTGCCCTTTCCGCACGATCAGCGCCAAGCCGCCATTCATGCGTTGAATCCGGATCAGGTCATTGCAGATTTCAGGACAGTACTCAATGGCAGCTTGTTTGACCCCGAAGCCTTCGGTCCGTACGAACAGTTTTTGCGTCGATTGCTTCGACCTGATGTTTCGCCCGGTCTGAATGTTTTGTCGCATTACCCGAAGCTGGCGCGTGCTTTTCTCCCGCGAGCGGCATTTGCTGATCAGCCGGCCACCCAGGCGCTCACGCTGATTCCACTGAATGAAGGTTTGGCCGGCCATGAGCAGCGCCGAAGGGTGATTGATGGCGTGCGAGCCGCATTGCAACCTGTGGAAGGCGCCACATTGACCGGATTACCGGTACTCAGTCATGATGCGCAGTATGCGGTGCGACATGATCTGGGCTTGTTGTTCGCGGTGGCAGGCGTGCTGATTGTGATCTGGCTATGGATGGTTTTTCGCAGCGGGTGGGCAATCCTTGGCGCATTGATCCCCGTGATGGTGGCAGGTTTGTGCGTACTCGCAGGCATGCAGTGGTTCGATGCCCGGCTGAATCTGATCAACGTCATCGCCCTGCCTTTGCTGGTGGGGATCGCTGTGGATGATGGTATTTTTCTGGTCGCTGGCGCGCAGGCGGGTGGTGATCAGGGACGTCGAGCGCTTGGGGGCAGTGTGCATGCGGTCACGATGACCAGTCTCAGCACGGCATTGGCTTTCGGCTCGCTGAGTCTGACCAGTGTGCCCGCGATTCAGTCACTGGGTGCGTTGATGGCTGCGGGTGTGACGGCAGGCTGGTTCGGAGCCATGTTTATTCTGATGCCGATTCTGCTGATCATCACGCGGCGCCCCACCGCGGGGTATGCGTCATGAGGATGCGGGAAAGCCGACTCATTAAATACATTGTTCCGGCATCATTTCTCTTATGGCTTGCCATCAGCGGGTGTGCGACCGATGGCTTGCGGCGTGAGGCTTTTGCCGAGGGCCGCTTGCGACGTGAGGTCGGCGCGTGGCGATATGACATCAATGGCGACGAGAAATCGGACTTCGCTCTTCTGATGGATGCCGATGGCCGTGTGGATCGCGTGGCGTACGACGACGATCAGGATGGCCGCGATGACCGGATTTATCGTCTTGCCGATTACGATCAGGCACGCGTGCCGCATGTGGTGCTGCTACTGGATTCCATCCCATACCGTCTGGTTGAAAAGCGATTTCGAAAGGGTGAATGGCCATGGTTTTCAGCACCTGCCAAGGTGGTGCCGCCTTTTCCGTCGGTCAGTGAAGTGATTTTTTCAGAGATTCTCGGGGGCGTGCCACAGGCCGGTATGACCAGTCGGCACTATGACCGGTCGGCCGGGCACATGAGCAATCTCATCGTCAGCCGCTGGTTGAATGGCGAAAAAATTCAGATGGATCAGCGTCTTCACTATGCCACGCCCTACCGGGAAATGTTTTGGACGTTTCTGGACCCGGAGAAATGGCTGGACCGCGAACTGATTCGCGTGAAAGACACCATTGATCGCAACTTGGATCGCGTGACGTTGGCTTATCTGGTTTCAAGCACAGGAATGGTGTGCGCTTACGGCGAGGATGGCGCCAACGGCGTGCTGGATCGGGTGATGCCATTCTGCTTGAATCTTCTTTATGAGAGACAGGGTGCTGTCCGCATCACTTTGCTGGCGGATCATGGTCATACCTTTATGCCTGGTAAGCGATTCGAACTTGAATCGGCGATCAACGCAGCAGGTTTTCAGGTGGCCGAAGCGATTCGATCCGACCGGGATGTGGTGTTGGATGCCGACGGACTCATGAACTACGTGGGACTGCACACGCGCCATCCGGCAGAACTTGCCGCAGCATTGCTGGCTCATTCGGAGGTTCAGTTGGCGACCTATCTGGATAGAGAAAGTGTTCAGTTGATGAGCAGAGGGCATGCCTCGTGTGTGGATTTTCGGGCCGGTCGGTATCGCTATCGTCCGGTGAGCGGCGATCCGATTCGATACCAGTCGGTGACGCAGGCCTTGCGGCAATCAGGAGAGATGGATGCGGATGGCTTTGCGAATTCGGCAGCATGGTTACGTGCCACCGAGGCCCATGATTTTCCTGATGCACCGGTTCGTCTCTGGAATGCTTTTCATGGCCAGGTGGTGAGTACGCCGGATCTAATGATCACGCTGGAGCAGCCGTATTACACCGGGCCGGCTCTGGTGGATTGGGTGTACGACATGGCCTCAGTGCATGGTGGTCTTGATGCCACCAACAGCCTGACATTCATCATGAGTACCTCTGGGCCGCTGCGTGGCCCGCTGCGCAGCGCGGAACTTTTGAATGCCATCGAGCCTGGGTATGTGCCGCCCCGCGATTACAAGCCATTGCGATGAACATTGATCCGACCATATTGACCGGAGCGGCCGTTGCGATGGGTGGTGCCCTCGGCACGTTTGCCTGCGGAGCTTTCCGGCCGCGCAGTAGGCTGTTCGGGCCGGTGGTCTGGCGCGGCCCGATGAACGGGTTGTCTCAAATCGCTTTGACGTTCGATGACGGCCCACATCCGATTTGTACGCCGCAGATTCTTGATGTGCTCAAACAGCACAATGTCCATGCGACTTTTTTTCTCATTGGATCGCATGTGCGTCGATATCCGGAACTGGTGCGCCGGATTCACGACGAAGGGCATCTGATCGGCAATCACAGTCATGACCATGCGTGGTGGGGAATGTTTCGCATGCGCCGCTATTGGCGTGATCAGATTGAGCGATGCGACGATGTCATTGAGGGCGTGACGGGTGAGCGGCCCTCGTGGTTTCGCCCGCCGATGGGTTTTCGAAATATGTCGTTGATGCGGGCCTGTCGTGAGGCGGACAAGCACGTCGCGACATGGTCTCGGCGTGCCTTTGATGGATTGCCGACGACCTCACGCCAGATTCAGGATCGCCTGTCCGGGTCAGGGGCAGGTGAGATTCTCGCGCTGCATGACGGAGCTCCTCCAGGATCGAATCATCAACCTGTCGTCACGATCGATGCCGTGGATGCTTTGCTTGATCAATGGCAAAGGCATGGCGTGCAGTCAGTGCGTCTGGATGCTCTGGTGAATATCTGAGAGCCAGCGGCATTCGGATTTATTTGCAAGAATAGCCCGGAATCGGTGCGATAAAAAAAACGCCCGGCACATCGTGTCGAGCGTTCTTGTGATGTTGACGTGAAAGTCTGTGTCAGACCAGCTGGCCGGCACGCAAGCAGCCGGTGGCGACGGTGTGTGTGGGATCTGCTGCCAGTCGGATTTCACTCAGGTCGACGGGGAATTCAACGTCTTCCACTTCCTGAGCCATCATTTCGAGGAAGCCGTCGATCAGCGCTGTGCCGCCCGCGCAGATCATTGGGACCGGGCGTGTGAAAGTCGGGATGTCATCAAGTTTCGCGAACTTGGATCGAATCGTTTCGATCGTGTAGCGAATCAGATTCTGATAGTAGATGCAGATCGCTTCTTCGATGCGATTTTTAGGCGCGGTCAGATTGAGACCGCTTTCCTTGACCGCCACGACCTGGCTTTCCGGAATGCCCAGAGCGCGGGCTGCGTTGATGTCGATCCATTCGCCGCCCCGTGCAATCGAAAAGGTGATTGCGGGGATGGCCTTGTAGCTCACGCAAACGTTGAATGATCCACCGCCGCAACTGATGCAGATGCCGGTGTAGTCGTCATTCATCAGTTCCGAAAATGCGACGGCTTGTGCCTGTCCAAGCGTGGAGGGCTGATAGCCCAGATCACGCAGGATGTTCTGGACCGAACCGCGGTGGTAAATCACATTGTGATGCGAGTCGATCGGGTCGAAAGGCACCGAGATGGTGCAGCTTTCGCCCGGAGTGGAGGCTGGTCCCAGTGTGCGTTCGATGATCAGTCGCAGCACGCTGATCGCATGCGGATCGCCGGGCGTGATGATGCCGGCGGTCATGGGTTGGCAGAGATCTTTCTCGAAGATATTCGAGAGTTCAAATGCCGGATCACCGATCACGCAGCCACGTTTGTCGACGATGTTGTGCTCAATGCCCAGCTTGCCCAGCATGCGCTGGGTGAAACTGTCTGAACGCACATCGATGAAGGCGTTGCGCTGGATGTTGAATGCAAGGGAACCATCGGCTCGCTCGCCGCAGGCCACAATGCTGGTGGTTCCGACGTCAATGCCTTTGCCGGGCTTAAAGTCTTCATTGCCGAAGTCGGTCGTGATGCGACTGTAAAAATCGACATCAGCCGCTTCGTGGTCGATGGGCGTACGCGTTCCAAGCGCGTTGTCCGCCATAGTTTCTGAAAGCTGATTCATCGAGTGATCGGCTCCTGTCGCAATAACAGGGCTGACGGAATTATTCCGACAGCGCCATCAGCAGACAGCCACGGGCCACTGCATTCAGCGGATCGTCCGCGACACGGACTTCTTTCACCGGGATGGGGAATTCGATTTTGTCGAATTCGTCCAGCACGATTTCTTTGAAGCCCTTGATCATCGGAGTGCCGCCCGCAAAGGTGACGATGATCGGGTCGGGGAATGCCGGCATATCGTCTGAGGCATTGAATCGCTCTGCAATCTGGACCAGCACGTGAGTGACCATGGCCCGCATGTAGATCGAAACCGCTTCTTCTTCGCGGTTACGCGGGTTATTCACGTCCATCCCGGATTCTTTGATCATGGTCGCCTTGGCCGACTTGATGCCAAGCACGTTGGCCGCATTGCTGTCGATCCAGTCACCGCCGCGCGAAACCGCAAAGGTCAGGGCGGGCAGTGATCGGTAGCTCACGCAGGCGTTGGCCATGCCGCCGCCACAGGAGATGCCGATGCCAGTGAAATCTTCCTCGGCCAGTTCAGAGATCACCACAGCATGACCTTCGTTGATGTCCTGGGCGGCATAGCCCATTTCATTCAACAACGCTTTGAAGATGTCTTTGTGATAGACGACGTTCAGGTCACTGTCGATCGGTTCGCCCGGCACCGAAAAGAAAACCGGCTCGCCCTTTTGGCGCGGCTGGCCGAGAATATTTTCGATCAGGAGCTTCATGACCGGCACGGCGGCAGCTTCTTTGGGTGACAGAAGGCCAGCCTGCATCGGGCGTCGCGTGTTCTTGTTGAGTACGTTTGCCAGTTCGAATGCGGCATCGCCGAGTACGTACATCTGCTTGCCTTGCACAACGTACGGCACCTTGAGGCGCGTGAGCATTGCTTTCTGGTGTGAATCGGCAGGAATGTCAACGAACGCATTGCGTTGTTTCTTAACGATGATCTTGCCGGACTCATCTTGCACAGCAGCAAGGAGGTTAGCGGTGCCGATATCGATGCCCTTGCCCAGGGCGACGCCGGTGCTGGATTGCGTGGCAGCGGTTTCGGTCTCGGACACGGATGATTCCTCCACTTGCTGGATACTCGGTTGTGGTTCGGTCTGCTGAGTGTTACTCAGCCAGACTTCCTGCGAACCGACTGTTTCTACCAGTTCTGGTCCGCGAACGATTCGGCGGGTGCCGGGGTTGTTTCGGGGATG
>CALOAZ010000142.1:0-4657 GCA_942491355.1 uncultured Phycisphaeraceae bacterium | reverse complement strand
TGGATCGTCTTCTGCACGTGATTCAGACTGAAGCATGGATGTCGCCGCCGATACGAGCAGCCACATTGAAAGCACGACCCATGCGAGGCCGCCGAGGCCGAGTGTGCTGAGCCATGCCACCATCTGACCATGCGGATCGGTGACGTCTTCAGGACTGATTGGATTTTTTGTGAATCAGATACGCGTCACGGAAGTGGCCCGGTCCGATGCCGGTGACGGGTGCCTCAGACCAGGCGCGCGTCGCGCCCTGCCAGTAGTGATATCGGAACAGCAGCGATCGTTCGCCTTCGGCGGTTTCGGGGGCACCTGCGGCACCACGCACCAATACCGCGGCGATCACGCCGAGAACCATGATCAGCCAGAGCATTCCGATCCAGCGTGGTGCGATGCGGCGTTGCGCCATCCACATCGCGCCGAGCGTTGCCGCGCACGCAATCAACGTAGCGCCGATGGCGCCTTTTGAAAACGTGAGGATTAACGTACCTGCGCCCGCCAGCGCCACACCCCAAAAGACATATCGCATCCAGGGAGACTTGAAAGAAACGCGCCCCGCGGCGAAGGCCAGTGCGCCCGCAAGCATGGTGAGCGTCGCCATCACTGAGCCGAACACGTTTGAAAATTCGAAGCGCCCGCGCGCTTCGGTCTGATAGAGACGCGCTTCGTATTTGCGCTGATCCTGGGTTTCATCGGACCAGCGATTCTGCTTCACGATTTCAGTACGGTTTTGTTCGTAGAATTCGATCAGCCGTGGTTGCTCGACAAGCACTTGGTAACCGGCCTGCAATGCCAATGGCATGATCAATGCGAGGGTGGCGGCGATCAGAAATCGTCGAACCAGTGGTTCTTCGCAGAGATGCCACGTGGCCAGTGCCGTGGCCAGCGCGGCCGACCAGTCGAGGCCGATCCGCATGGACTGGGCATCGCGCAGACCGTGGATCACAGCGACGACGGTTCCGATGACCCATAGCCCGAGCGCGAGCGTGTGCACGGGTCTTTTTTGTCGGGCATGGTTGAGAAGCACGAGAGCCAGGATCGCCAACGCGGCGCATGAAAGCAGGGCGGTGGCCGTGACGCCCAGACCGATGGTCGGCACATCGCTGGCCCGTGGATCCACACCCCAGCCGAAGACCGGCAGGGCGGCCACGAGTACGCGCAGGCTGGTCACAATGAACAATGCGGATGCTGCAACCTGTGCCCATCGCGGACTGTGCTTCGGGGCATCAGTCACGATGCATCATCCGGCTTCGGAAACGGCGTGCGCTCCAGCAACACAAGCACCAGAATGACGGCGAAGGTTTGCGTCGCGATCAAAGCAGCTTGCCAGCCGGCAAGGCGCGGCAACATCACACCGCCGAGGCCGGTGGCCAGTGTGCAAGCCCAGACCACGGCCACGGCGGCGCGACGTGTGAGGCCGCGCCGGACCAGACGATGTGAAAAATGTTGCGTGTCGCCGACGAATGGACTCTTGCCTTGGGCGAGTCGGATGCAGGTCACGCTGGTGATGTCGTAAAGCGGTACCGCGAGCACGACCAATGGCGTGAGAACGGCCCACCATCCGGAACCGAGTGTCGGATCGTAATACGTCACGCGGATGGAGCAGAAAGCCATGAGGTAACCGAGTACCAGTGATCCACCATCGCCCATGAAGATGGAAGCCGGATTCAGATTGAAAACCAGAAAGCCCAGCAGAGCGCCCAGCAGCAGTGCGAGCAGAGCAGCGACAAACCATTGGCCGGTGATCAGTGCTGCAGTAAGAAAAATCGCAGAGGCAATCGCGCCCACACCTGCAGACAGGCCGTCCATGTTGTCGAGAAAGTTGAACGCGTTGGTGATCGTCAGAAACCAGAAGAAGGTCACGGCAATGCTGATCGGCGCACCCCAGAGTTCGAGCAGGCGCACATCGAGGAAAAAGATCGGAGCGGCGGCCGCGAGACATTGTGCGCCGAGTTTGATCATCGGCCCGAGGTTTTTGCGATCGTCGATCAATCCTACGATGTGCAGACCGAGCATGCAGATCAACAGGATGACCGCATCGCCGGTGCGCGATCGCAGGCCGGGCAGATGTTCTGCCAGACCCGGATGCCACTGCGTCCAGGTCGTATCTGAAATCATCCACGCTGCCGCAAGGCCTGTCGCCATGGGGAGCATGAGTGTGGCCACCATCGCCACGCCGCCGGTGGCCGGTACGGCTTGAGCGTGAATCTTGCGCGTGCCGGGTTGATCCACCTGGCCGAGTTTGCGGCCGACAGCTCGCATCATCCATGTGCCGGGACAGGCAAGGACAAAGGCCAGTGCAATCAGACTCAGACAGATCCAGGTCATGGGGTGAACGTGAGTTAGACTATACCTCTTACGGGCCGTGGGTCGGTACGGGTTCGACCTGCGATTGGCATCGGCATGGTTTGTGATTCTTCTGAAGGTCTATGGCATATCACACCTTGATTTTGTTTGCAGTGCGCTCCGAAGCGATGCCTCTGGTGCGCCCGTCTCGGTGCAGTGTTATCGGCTGAGCATGCATGGCGTGTGGAGCAACCCGGCCATGATTTATCGATTGTGGTGACGGGGATGGGGCGTGATCGGGCCCGGGCCACGTTGATCGAGCAGCTCGGCCGGCGACCTGTGGACCATGTGATCGTGGCGGGTCTGGCGGGCGGATTGTCACCGCAGCTTGCGGCGGGTGACATCATCGAACCTGCTCGCGTGGTGGATGCCGCGACCGGACAGCAGTGGCAGGTGCCAGGATCGACAGGTGATCAGGTGCTGCTGACGGGCGATCATGTGATTGAATCACCCGCGCAAAAACAGCAATGGCGCGATCGTTATTCGGCGGATCTGGTGGACATGGAAACCGCCGCCATCGCCGAAGGATGCGTTGGTGCCGGTGTGGGGTGGACGGTGATCCGCGGCATCAGCGATGCGGCAGATCAAAGCCTGCCACCGGGTGTGGTGGATATCGTGGATGCTCAGGGGCGCCCATGTTTGAGTGCTCTGGCCGCGTTTTTGATCCGCAGGCCGTGGCAAATTCCGGAACTGATCCGGCTGGGCCGACGTTCTACACGCACGGCGGTCTTGTTGGCGCAATCCATCGAGGCGTGGCTGGCCAAACGGCAGGGTTCACCCCCGCTATAATGCGGACCCGGACTATGGGGCCGGGAACCGGGATTCACATCGATTTTGGGAGATTTTGATCATGTCGAAGATGCGTACGTCCATGGGGCAGATTCTTGCAGGTACTTCTCTCGCCATGCTGTTGGGCATGATGCCCGGTTGCGATAGTCCTCCGAAAGGTTCTTCGGGTGGCCGGATCGATTCGTATACGACCACAAAGTCCGAGCGGAGCGCCGAAGGCGCCAACATCGCCGCCATGCTTGAATTCAGCGATGTGACGGCCGAACGCTTGATCGGCGACATCAGTGGTATTCCTGAAATCAAGGAAGCCAAGGCCCGTCAGATTCTGGAGCTCGGCGACATTCTCAACAAGACCCAGACACCCACCACCGACTTCGAACTGCTGCAGCGTCGCTTGCGCGGCAAGCTGGTGCGCAGCAAGGTCGCGACCAACAATTTCAAGATCGTGGAAAGCGCCCGACGCATGGATCTCGAAAAGCAGCGTGTGACCGGTGATCGCGATCTGCTGCAGGAAAAATCCAACGCAGGTGATACCAATCGTTACGACGCGAATTCGACTTACGTGTTGCAGGGTGACTTCATGGAAGCCCGTCGCGGTGGCCGCAGCCAGTATTACTTTGAATTCAAGCTGACCAATCTGCAAAGCCGCGAGATCGTCTTTCTGGAAAGTTACGATCTTGGCCAGACGCGCTGAGGCGATACTCATGATGATGCACCGACGGTCCGGACGATGGTTTGTGCCATGCGCGATGCTCATGGCACTGGCGGCATGTAACGCGCCCAAAGCCCCTCAATCCACGCGGCTGACGCTTGAAGATTTTGATCACACGGTGACTGAAGTCACGCAGCAGTTGCTGACCAGCGACTTCTTGACGCCGCGCAACGGCGAATCGCCTCGTGTGGTGATCACGATCAATCAGGTCCGTAATCTCACTTCGGACGTGATCAGCCCGGCCGAGCAGTGGTCGGTCATGGGGCGCGTGCGCAGCGGCTTATCCGTGAATGCCATGCGCCAGAAGAATGTGGTGTTCCAGATCACGCCCGAGCGCCACGAACTGTTGCGCCATGCCGGATTCGATACGGACAAAATCGGTCCGGCGAATCCGCCGACCCATGTCATGAGCGGGGTGTTCCGGTCAAGCACGCGCGCGGCCACAGGCGACAAAAAACTCGTGGATGCACGCACGGATCTCTATTTTCTGGAATTCACCATCGAATCCATTCAGGACCGGCATACGGTCTGGACCGGCGGGGTGGAGTTCAAACGCGAGGCTGCGGGTCTTGCCATCGACTGAGATTGAGGACGGGTTGATGTCGAATCGATGGATCATGTTCGGCGCTTTGATCACGATACTGGTCGGCTGCAATGCCGCGCCGGATGCCGGTGTGTTGCGGGCATTGCAGACGGGCGAAATCGGTCCGGCTCGCGTGGCGATCCAGAAACGCTTGCCGGCGCGTCCGCCCAAAGGCGGTGAAGTCGACCCGCAATTACCTGCTCGACTGTATGCGCTGGCAGTTTTGAATCTGG
>CALOAZ010000141.1:0-15157 GCA_942491355.1 uncultured Phycisphaeraceae bacterium | reverse complement strand
CACCGATGCACTGGATTTCGCCGCGGCTCAAGGCAGGCTTGAGGACGTTCGACGCATCGATCGCACCTTCGGCACCACCGGCACCCACCAGCGTATGCAGTTCGTCAATAAAGAGGATGACGTTCTTGGCGCGGCGCACTTCGTTCATCACCGCCTTGATGCGCTCTTCGAACTGGCCGCGGTATTTCGTGCCGGCGACCATCATCGCCAAGTCGAGTACCACGATGCGCTGTTCGTGAAGAATTTCAGGCACGTCACGGCTGATGATTTTTTCGGCCAGACCTTCGACGATGGCCGTCTTGCCGACACCGGCCTCGCCGATCAGCACGGGGTTGTTCTTCGTGCGGCGGCACAGGATCTGAATCAGTCGCTCGATTTCGTTTTCGCGACCGATGACCGGATCCAGTTCGTCTTTCTGGGCCATTTCGGTCAGGTCGCGGCCGAAGCTGTCGAGGGCGGGCGTCTTGCTCTTGCCGCGTTTGCCTTCTGCGGCGGTTTCGCCGGGTTCGGCACCGGGTTCGGTCGACGAGCCTGCTCCCAGCAGATTCAGGACTTCTTCGCGTACTTCCTCGAGCTTGAGGCCGAGGTTCATCAGCACCTGGGCGGCCACGCCATCGTGTTCGCGCAACAGGCCGAGCAACAGATGCTCGGTGCCGACATAGTTGTGGTTGAGATTGCGGGCTTCCTCGATGGCGTACTCGATGACTTTCTTGGCGCGCGGGGTCTGCGGCAGCTTGCCCATCGTGACCATGTCAGGGCCGCTCTTGACGAGCTTCTCAACTTCGAGCCGGACCTTGCGTAGATCCACGTCAAGATTCTTGAGGACATTGGCGCCTACGCCTGAGCCTTCTTTCACCAGGCCGAGCAGAATGTGCTCGGTCCCGATGTATTCGTGATTGAAGCGCTGGGCCTCTTGATTGGCCAGCGCCATCACTTTGCGGGCTCGATCGGTGAATCTTTCAAACATGATTTGGCTCCGTCGTTACGGCTTTAGATTGCGCTGCGCCGCGAAGGTCACATCCATCTCAATGATTATGACGCTTGCAGTATAGCAGAGGTTCTTTTTGGGTTGGGATGCGGGATCTCGCTGTCGGTTCGGCGGTTTTTGCGCGTGTGACTGTCGAAGCGGCGGATCGGTCCTGAGTCGGTACAATGCGCGCATGCAACCCGCTCGATCCACCACCATCTTGAGTGTGCGGCGCGACGGCCAAGTGGCGCTGGGCGGCGATGGCCAGGTCACGCTCGGCCAAACTGTCGCCAAGGCAGATGCCGTGAAAGTGCGTCGGCTTGAGCCGGCGCCGGGTCGGGCGGTGCTCGTGGGTTTTGCCGGATCGGCAGCCGACGGGTTTGCGCTGCTGGAGCGTTTCGAGAAAACGCTGAAAGAAGCGCCGGGCAATACCAAAAAGGCCGCGATCGAGCTGGCCAAGCAGTGGCGGACCGATCGGGCCTTGCGTCGTCTGGAGAGTCTTCTGGCCATCGCCGATGCCGAAACGAGTCTGATGCTCAGCGGTGCGGGCGATGTGATCGAGCCCACCGACGGCATCATCGGGATCGGTTCGGGATCGGCCTATGCGATTGCCGCCGCGCGGGCGCTGATGCGTCATACCGATCTGGATGCCGAGTCTATCGTGCGCGAAGGGTTGAAGGTTGCCGCAGAATTGTGCGTCTACACGAACGAAAATGCCACCGTGTTGTCTTTGTGATCCATTGATGGGGTAAAGCGATGCGATTGAATATGGCGATCATCGTTTTTTTAGCACTCGCGCCGATGGCTTGTGACGGGCCGCCTGATGAGCCGGCCGCGCGCACCGATACTGCGGATTCGGCGAAGGATTGGGTCGAAATCGTGATCACCGATGCCGGTGGTTTCATCGAAGGCTTGCCGTTCCCACCTGATCAAGTCTTGGAATACATTTCAAAGAAGGGCGCAACCCGTGTGATGATAAAGGCGAGTCGTCGCGTTTCTCAGGCAAACATCAACCGGTATATGAATGAACTCGGCCCCTTGCGGGATCAGATGGTCATCACCATCAAGCTTGTGATTGAAGAGATGTAAAGCCAGGCGGCCTATGCATGGTCGACGTCGGCAAGGCTTGGATCATCATGCGGGTACCACCACGGTTCGGCCCACGCGGCTGAATTTTTCCAGATCATCCAGGACGCGATTGATGGCCTTGGCCTCCAGGGGCACGGTGTCGGTGATGGCATCCGACAGATCAAGCGCACCGCAGGCAGCCCAGTTCACCAGTTCGCGCAATTCGCCGAGTGTGTGATCACTCACGCCGATCAGTTCGGCTTCGCGTCCCAGCAGATCGGTATAAGGCGTGAATGTCATCGGGCGATCGGTGATGCCGGCAATGGCCGCGCGACCTTTGATGGCGAGGCATTGCACGGCTTGTGCCATGGTTTGCGGTAGACCGATCAGCTCCAGGGCGACATCCACGCCGGCACCGCCGGTACGTCTGCGAATCTGTGCTGCCGGGTTGTCGGCGCGGGCGTCGATCGGAATGGCGCCGTCGCGTTCGGCGAGAGCCAGTTTGCGCGGATCGAGATCCACCGCGTAAACCGATCGGGCGCCCAGAATTTTTGCGATCCGGATCGCCGAGATACCCAGGCCGCCAACACCGAAGACGGCAAGTGTTTCACCGGTTTTGAAGCGGGCCTTGCGGATGGCGTGAAGACTCGTGGAGGAGGAGCACATTAAAATGGCGCGCGATTTCGAAGGACACGGCATCGGGCAGGCGCACGGCGGCGCGCCCGGGACTGAAACGCGCTGGGCCCATCCACCGTCGCGGTGTTTGCCGAACATTTGAGCCGAAGCGCAAAAGCGATCAGCATCGCGCACGCAGTGCGGGCACACGCCGCATGTCGCCAGATAATGCACTGCCACGCGGTCGCCGATCGACCAGTTTTTGACTTCGGTGCCGAGCGATTCGACTTCGCCGGCGATTTCATGGCCGGGTGTCAGCGGCAGCGGCCCGGCATACGACGTGCCGGATCGGTAGTGCACATCCGAATGGCAAATACCCGCCGCTCTAACGCGCAGAATCAGATCGTGCGGACCGGCCACAGGGTCGGGTCTCTGGGCATTGATGACGGGACGGCCGGTATGCGTGAGATGAATGCATTGCATGGTAAGCCCATCATAAAAAAGAATGGCTCGTGCGCGAACTGTTTGCTCGGTGGCGCATAACAAACCCATCAAACAGAGGGCAGCCTTTGCCTTGGTCCCGGCGATATGGTGGTGTGGCTTTGCTGGTGGCCATGCTGGTGGTCCTGGCTGACACGCTTTTTTACGATCAGAAGCTCGGGGTTACCGCTGCGATTTTTCTATTGTTGATGGGGCTGGCGTTTGCCTGGCGTGGCGGCAAGTCGCTGCGGGGGCGGCGCGGTGTTTTTGCCTGGGGAGTTCTGCCTTTATTGGTGGCGGCGCTGATCGAAGAGCCTTCCGGGTTGCCGTTGGCGCTGGCGTTTTGCTGGTGCATGGCCATGGCGGTGGGGCGTCGCGCCGGTTGGCCGGAACGACCACGTGAATGGCTTCGATCGTGGGTTGGACTGATTTGTCGCGGATGGATTTGGATCTATCGCGATATGCATCGCGTGGCAGTGGTGCGTGCGCGGCGCGGATTGCCGCCGCGCACCGGTCGATGGCTGATGCGCTGGGCACCGCCGTTGATATTGAGTCTGGGTTTCGTGGCATTGTTCGCGATCGCGAATCCGATTTTGTCCGATGCTCTGGATCAATGCGTGGCGTGGATTGAATCCTGGCCCTGGCATCTGGATGTGTACCGCATGATGTTCTGGATCGTCGCCGCGTCGTGGATTTGGGCATTGCTCGCGATGCGTCGCCGTGGCGTGCGATCACCTTTTGTTTTAAAGCCTTGGCGCGTGAATGCGTTCGAATCATTTGATCATCACACCGGTGGTGGTTTACGTGTGCGATGTCTGGCATTGTTCAACGCTGTTTTCGCGATTCAGACCGTGATGGATGGATTTTATCTCTGGGGGGGTGCGGCACTGCCCGAGGGCATGACGTATGCCGTCTATGCGCATCGCGGTGCGTATCCACTGATTGTTACGGCGCTGCTGGCCGCCGCGTTTGTGTTGTGGACATTTCGTCCGGGTGTGGATGCGGGACAGGTGGCGCGTCGGTTGATGTATTTGTGGCTCGCCCAAAACGTGTTGTTGGTGATCGGGTCTTTGTGGCGCCTGGATCTTTACGTGGAGGCGTATCAGCTGACGCGTTGGCGTCTGGCCGCGGGGTTGTGGATGAGTCTGGTGGCCATCGGTCTGGTATGGATCGTGTGCCGGATTGCATGGCAGCGCTCGAATGCGTGGCTAATTCGCATGAACGGATGGACCACCGCCGTGTTGTTGTTGGTTTGCTGTTTCATGCCGTTCGACGCGATGATTGCCGGTTACAACGTGCCTCGATGCCGACAATGGACTGGGCGTGCGACCGATGCATCATTGGATCTTTCTTATCTGAGCAGTTTGGGCGCGGATGTATTGCCGGCGCTCTGGTCGCTGCAAGAGCATCGGCGCACACAGGATGATCCGCGCGAAGGTTGTCTGGATGGTCGCCTTGAGGAGGCCGTGCATGAGCTTTCACAAAGCGTGATGCATGATCTGGATCACTGGCACGGGTGGACGCTGCAGCGGCATCGGATTCGCAGGTTTGTGCAAGAAAAGGGTTTGATGGATCGCTCAACTGTGCTGTCATCGAATGCGCGCAACTGATCCGTCGACAAGCGAATCAAATCCATCTATCTTTCTGCCTCAGACATCCCCCATACCCCGACGGGGCGCGTAGGGAATCCGGTGTAATTCCGGAGCTGACGCGCAGCTGTAAGGGCGTTGCGGACCTTGAATGCCACTGCGAAAGCGGGAAGGCGGGTCCGTGAAAGCCTGAGCCAGAAGACCTTGCCCCCGTCCGAAAGGCGCAGGCCTCGCGATCAGGCCGCCCGAGTTTTTCAACTCCATGCGATGGTCGCGCCGGAGGCGAGGCTCGGCGATGTGATCCGGGCAATCGCTTCGGAGCCGCGACCGTGAAACTTTTTAGTGTTATGTGCTTGTTCGGCCTGATTCTGCCGAATCTTCATGCTGAAGACATCAAGTCGCCGGCGCGCACGGATGTCATCGTCGTGACGCCCACACGTACGGCGGTGTCTGTCGGCGAAGTTGGCAGTTCGGTCACGGTGATTGATGGCGCGGAGATTGATCGCCGTCACGCGCCGGTGTTGACCGATCTGCTCAAGTTCACGCCGGGCATTGATGTGCGCCGAGCCGGCGGTGTGGGCGGGCAGACTTCGATCTTCACGCGCGGCACGAATTCGAATCACACCAAGGTCTTGCTCGATGGCATCGACCTGGCCGATCCCAGTTCGCCCGGCTTCACGGCGCCGATGGAATTTTTAACCACCGGCGGTGCGGGGCGAATCGAAGTTTTGCGCGGTCCGCAAAGTTCGCTTTACGGTTCGGATGCTATCGGGGGTGTGATCAGCATTGAAACACCGCGTGGATCCGGGCCGGCCACGCAACGCTTGGAACAATGGTTTGGGTCGTACGGAACGGCCAGCAGCGGGTTCACGGCGCAGGCAGGCGATGACGCCTTTCATTATTTCGTGCATGCCGGGCATCTTGAATCAGAAGCGTTTTCGGCCAAGGCGAGTAATACGGAAGAAGACGATTACCGAAATACCACGCTCAATTCGCGTTTCGGAGTCATGCTCAGCGATGAGTTCGAGATCGATTTCTTTGTGCACCACATCGAGGCCAATACGGAATTCGACGGATTCTTCGCGCCGTTTGAGGATGAATCCGACAGCACGCGCACCTTTTGGAAGGCGCGGCCGCGGTGGACCTTTCTGGATGGCGCCTGGATTTCGTCTGTGAATGTGTCATACACCGAGCAGAAGCGTGATACTGTCGAAGCCGGGGCGCCCACGCATTTCACCGGTCGACTGATCGAGACCGACTGGCAGAATGATGTGGTGATCAGCGAGCACCAACTGGCCACATTCGGCGCAGTCTATCGTGAAGAAACCGGTATCAAGAAAGACGGGACGGCTTTTCCATCACCGTTTGCGGCGGATCGTAATGCACTCGGCTTTTATGCGCAGGATCAGATTGCCGTGGAGGAGGGTGTGCATTTTACGCCCTCGTTTCGCGTGGATGACTTTAGTGATTTTGGGACGCATACCACCTATCGATTCGCAGGATCTTGCCGTGAGACCGAGCATCGTGTGTGGCGGGCATCGGTTGGCACCGGATACAAGGCGCCGACCTTCGACCAGTTGTTCGGTTTCGGCAGTAATCCGGGTCTGATGGCTGAGGAATCGATCGGGTTTGATGTGGGTGTGGAGCAGGTGATCGATGAGCATCAAACCGCCATCGGTGTCACGGGCTTTTATAACGACGTCGACAATCTGATTTCATACGAAGGCGGCGTGGCTCAAAACGTCAATGTCGAAACGGCGTTGATTCGCGGTGCCGAAGTGTTTGTGGTGGTTCGGCCTGCCGAAAAGGTCGAGGCCCGTGTGGCCTATACGTATACCGATACGCGTGCCGGTGACGTGGTGGGGTTTTCGGCATTGGCAGGTGGATCGGGCGGGCGATTGTTGCGTCGGCCGCTGCACAAGGCTTCTTTTGATCTGACCAGTCGTTTTCTGAATGATCGCGGGCTCTTCACGGTGGAAGTGATTTATGCCGGCGAAAGAGATGATGCCGGCAGCGTCATGCTTGAGGATTATGTGCTTTGCAATCTGGCCGCTTCGGTACAACTGAATGATGCGTGGACATTGCTGGGTCGCTTCGACAATGTGTTCGATGTGAATTATCAGGATGTCAGCACTTTCAATGCGCCGGGCGCTTCAGGATATGTGGGGCTGCGTCTGGATCTGCGATGAGTGACGTTACAATCACCACCATGGCAAAACTCTACACGCGCACGGGTGACGGGGGCGAGGCGGGTCTGGTCGGCGGGCAACGCCTGCCGAAGGATGATGCGCTGTTTGAGGCCATCGGTACCGTCGATGAATTGAATGCCGCCATGGGTTGGGTCGCTGTTTCAGTGGATGCTGCTCGAACGCTCGATAGCCTGCGTCGGATTCAGCGCGATTTGTTTTCGCTCGGAGCAGCACTGGCAGGATATGAAGAGGGCGGTGGTTCGGATGCCGATCGTGTGCGCCGTCTCGAAAGCGAAATCGATGCGTGGTCGGCGCAGACGCCGCCGCTGGATCGCTTCGTGCTTCCCGGCGGCAGTGAGGCATCTTCTCGATTACATCTGGCGCGCACTGTGGCGCGGCGTGCCGAGCGGCGCGTGGTTGCGCTACAAGCACACGCTGGTGCTGTGTGCTATCTGAATCGATTGTCGGATTGGCTGTTTGCGCTGGCCCGCTTCGAAAACCACGATGCGGGTCATGCAGAGATTGTCTGGGAAGCGGATCGCGCGTCTCAGTGAGAAGCCATCGCTGTGGCGGGAGCATCGCGAAGAGCGGGCCATCGCGATTCTGCGAGGGCAAGGCCGCCGAACAGCAGTGCGGTGTAGAACAGATCGCCGCCGATCTGGCTCAATAGAAAATGATAAGTCTGTCCTTCGTATTGAATGAATGCCGCGCCGGCGACATAGCAGGTGATCAGTCCGCCGAAGGTGTGCGGGTACATCGGGCCCACGGCCCACACGGCGAAGTTGGTGATCAGGAAAAAAGCAATGACGACGTGAGCGTGGCGCCGCCGATCCACAAGGGTTGTCGGCGGCGGGCTTGAAGCATCATGCCCATGCCGCTGATGATCAGAAAGCAACCGTAGACCACCATTTGCGTGCTGTGAAAGCCGAGGATCAGATCGCTGGCAAGCATGGCGACAAGCGGAATGCATGCGGCGAGCCAGCGGTTTGCAAAACAAGCGCCGCCGAAAAGAGCCATCGCGGCAATCGGTGTGGCGTTGGGATAATGCGGCAGCAGGCGCGTGGCGGCTGCGGCAAGAATCATTGTGAGAATCAGGCTGGTGCGTGGCTTCATGGCTGACATCCTATGCGGATCGTTCAAACGTTGAAATACTTGGCTTCCGGATGGTGGACGATGATGGCCGATGTGCTCTGCTCGGGATCGATTTGCCAGTTTTCACTCAGCACGCAGCCGATGCGATCGGGTTGCAGCAGGCGGAAGAGTTTTTCCTGATCGCTCATTTCCGGGCAGGCGGGATAGCCGAAGCTGTATCGGCTGCCGCGATATTTCTGTGTGAACAGCGATCGGATTTCGGGGGCGTCGTCGTTGCCGATGCCCAGTTCCTGTCGCATGCGCTTGTGCCAGAGTTCGGCAAGGGCCTCGGCGCATTCCACGCCGAAGCCATGCATGTAGAGATATTCGGCGTAGTCGTTGGCTTCGAAAAGAACCTTGGCGACTTCTGAAACGATCGGTCCCATGGTGACGCAGCTCAGGCCCAGCACGTCTTTCTCGCCCGAATCGGTCACGCGGAAGAAATCGCTGATGCACAGGCGCTTGGAACCAGCCTGGCGCGGGAAGGTGAATCGCTCGATTTCTTTGTCGTGATCAGCGGCGTCAAACACGATCAGATCGTCGCCTTCGCTTTGCACGGGCCAGTAGCCGTAAACAACTTTCGGTGTAAGCAGGGTTTCGCTTTTGGCGCGATCGCACAGACGTTTGAAAATCGGGTCAACCTGATCTTCGAGCTGTGCTTCATACTGGGCATCGGTCATCCGGCCTTTTTTGAACTGCCACTGACCGCGATAAAGCGCGATTTTATTGACGAATGGAAACAGCTGGTCGACCGGAATCGTATCGATCACGCGATCGCCCCAGAAAGGTGCCTTGGGAACCGCGAGATCGCGGGCCACATCAGAGCGCGTTTTGGTGGCGAAGGCCGCGTTGGTTTCGGCCTTTTTGGCTTCGATGGCGGCGAGTTTTTCGTCGGTCTCGGCACGTTTGTCGATGCGCGTTTCGATTTCGGTATTGAGCTGGTCTTCCTTGCCGCCCATGATCAGATCCATCGTACGCAGGCCATCGAAGGCATCTTTGCCGTAGTACACGCGGCCTTTGTAGATCGATCGCAGATGGCTTTCACAGTAGTGACGTTGCAGGGCGGCGCCGCCGAGCAGGACGGGAACATTGATGCCCTGGGCGTTGAGTTCATGGAGATTCTCTTCCATGATGTTCACGCTTTTGACCAGCAGGCCCGAGAGGCCGATCGCGTCGGCTTTGGTCTCGTTCCAGGCTTTGAGGATTTCGGCAATCGGCTGCTTGATGCCGATGTTGTGCACGGTGTAGCCGTTGTTGGTCAGGATGATGTCGACCAGATTCTTGCCGATGTCATGCACGTCGCCGCGCACGGTGGCCAACACGATCGAGCCTTTGGTTTCGCCTTCGGCTTTCTCCATGTGCGGTTCGAGATGCGCCACGGCCATCTTCATGACTTCGGCGGATTGCAGCACGAAGGGCAATTGCATCTGGCCCGATCCGAACAGAACGCCGACGACCTTCATGCCTTCGAGCAGGTGGTTGTTGACGATTTCGAGCGGCGGATATTTCTCGAGGGCTTCATCGAGCGCCGCGGTGAGGTTTTTCTTCTCGCCGTCGATGATGTGTTTCTGCAGGCGCTCTTCGAGCGGCAGTTCGGCCAGGTCCTGTTTGGTGACTTGCTCGGTGGCATCGTCCGGGAACAGGTCGATGAAAATCTGCAGCGGATCCTGAGTCTGTGATCCGTCGCGCAATGTGACGGGCTGGTCGGGGTGTCGGTTGTAAATCAGTTCGAGCGCGGCATTCCACAGGTTTTCATCGATGCGATTCTTCGGCAGAATTTTCGACACGTGAACAATGGCGCTGGTGAGTCCTGCCTGGGTCAGTTCGTAGAGAAAGACGCTGTTGAGAACCTGGCGGGCTGCAGGCTTCAAGCCGAAGCTGATATTGGAAAGACCCACCGTCGTCTGGCACTGCGGGAATTCTGTGGCGATGCGTCGCACGCCTTCGATGGTTTCAAGGCCGCTGCGTCGGTCCTTTTCCATACCGGTCGAGATCGGCAGCACCAGTGGATCGAACATCAGGTCATCGCCGGCGAGACCGTGTTGTTCGGTCGCCAGTTTGTACATGCGCCGCGCAATGGCAATCTTGCGGTCGGCGGTGCGCGCCATCGCTTCTTCCGGATCTTCGTCGATGCAGCCGAGCACGAGGCCGGCGCCGTATTTTTTGGCCAGAGCGCACATCGCCGCGAATTTTTCTTCGCCGTCTTCCAGGTTGCCCGAGTTGATCAGGCATTTGCCGCCCGAGGCTTTGAGGCCGGCTTCGATGGTGGCCGGTTGCGTAGAGTCGAGCATCAGCGGCGCGTTGACCTGTTGCACGAAGCGGCTGACGATTTCATGCATGTCGCGCATGTTGTCGCGCCCGGCATAGTCGACGTTTACGTCGATGACGTGTGAGCCTTCGCGCGTCTGCTCACGGGCGAGCGAGACCATCTCATCCCAGTTTTCAACTTCGAGCAATTGTTTGAATTTGCGGACCCCGAGGCGTTGGTGCGCTCGCCGACATTGAGCAGTGATAAATCCTGCCGATAATCGGTGTAGCTGAACAAGCTTGAGCAGCCAGGGTGCTGAAGTTCTTTTTCAATTTTTATGGGCGCGCGATCACCGATCAGTGTTTTGAGAGCTCGGATGTGATCCGGTGTCGTGCCGCAGCAGCCGCCGACAATATTCAGGCCGCTGCCGGTGATGAAACGCTCCATCTGTTCGGCGAAGGGTTGCGGGCCGAGCGGATAGACCGTTTCGCCTTGCACAAGCGTGGGCAAGCCGGCGTTGGGCAGAATCGAAATTTTCTTATCCCAATGCTTGCCCAGCCATGTCACATGTTCGGCCATTTCGGTGGGGCCGGTCGCGCAGTTCATGCCCAGCGAAAGAATCGGATAACCGCGCAGTGCATTGGCGGCCGCTGAAATTTCAGAACCGACGAGCATGGTGCCGGTGGTTTCGATGGTGACCTGCACCATAATCGGCAGTTGATCAGGATCGGTGCCGTGGCGGCGCATGGCTTCGAGCATCGCGGTGACCGCACACTTGATCTGCAAAAGATCCTGACAGGTTTCGAGCAGGAGCACGTCGGCGCCGCCCTCGATCAGGCCTTCGGTTTGCGCGAGGTAGCTGTTGTAAAGCGTGTCCCAGTCGATGTGGCCGAGCGTGATGAGTTTGGTGCCCGGGCCCATCGAGCCGACCACGAAGCGCGGTCGATCCGGCGTGGCATATTTGTCACAGGCCGCGCGGGCCGCGCGGGCAGGCTTCGATGTTGATTTTGCGGCAATCGTTCTGAAGATCAAATTCTTGACGCACGTGGGGCATGGCCCCGAAGGTGTCGGTTTCGACGGCGTCGGAACCGGCTTCGAGGTAGCGTTCGTGAATGCTCTGAATGGCATCGGGGCGTGTGAGGACCAGGATCTCGGTGCAGTTTTCCTTGCCGAGGAAATCTTTTTCGAGATCCAGACCCAGATTGTGGATCTGGGTGCCCATTCCGCCGTCCAGGAAGAGGACGCGTTTTTCGAGTGCTTGAACGAACGAACTGGTCATGGGACGGATCTCGGATGATGCAAGGGCCGAAATATAGCGGATTTGGAAGAGTCGGTCGCGGGACAGGGATGAACGGAATAGACCAGTACAGATCTTAAATATATTGATGAAACAAAAATTGATCTGTATACAGTTGTGGTCGAAATCTAGATCTCCACGACAGAGTCCGGCAGTGGTGACGATATGTTAAAGCAAGAAAATAAAAAGCTTTATGAGCAGATTGCCGACCAGATTCAGGCTCGGATCGCCGATGGTACGTTTCCGCCGGGACAGCGTATTCCCTCTTTGCGTCGCCTCAAACATCAATATGACGTGAGTCTCAGTACGGTCCTCGAAGCCTGTCGGCTGCTGGAAGATCGGGGATTGATCCGGGCGCGCGCTCAATCGGGCCATTATGTGCGCCCGAAGGGGGCGCGATCAGCTCCGGCTGAGCCGGGGCCATCCCGTCCACGTGCCGGAACGCATCGGGTTGAATTGCCGTTGGCGGTGCGCCTGAATGCAGACATCAATCGCCCGAACCAGGCGACGCTCGGCAGCGCCGTACAGGGGCCGGAGTTGATGCCCACCACGCAGCTCAATCGGTTGTTGGGTCAGGCGCTGCGTCATCATCCGCAGCGCTGTCATGCCTATGACGCGCCGCCCGGTTGCGAGACTTTGCGCCGCGCGATTGCTCGACGCGGTGTGGATGCGGGTTATTCGGTGAGTCCGGAGCAGATCGTCATCACGGGTGGCGCGAAAGAAGCGGTTTATCTTTCGATCCGGTCGGCCACGCAGCCCGGTGATACCGTGGCGGTGGAGTCGCCCACGTATTACGCGCTGCTTGAAGTGCTGGCCTCGCTGGAATTGAATGTCGTCGAAGTGGCTTCGCATCCGCGCACGGGTTTGGATCTGGATCATCTCGAACGCGTGTTTGGATCACATTCGGTGGCGGCACTCACACTGGTTTCCAATTTTTCGAATCCGACCGGCGCATTGATGTCGGATGATCGCAAGCGCCGACTGGTGGCGATTCTCGATGTGCATGATGTGCCGTTGATCGAAGACGATGTTTACGGTGATCTGGTTTTTGACGGCTCGCGTCCCAAAGCCATCAAGGCGTTTGATCGCAACGGCAGCGTTTTATATTGCTGCTCGTATAGCAAGACGCTTTCGCCGGGATTGCGTGTGGGCTGGGCGATTCCGGGTCGGTATCAGGATCGTTTTGAATTGCTCAAGCTGGTGGTCAACCAAGCGACGGCGGTGGCGCCGCAACTGGCGACCGCAGCCTTTTTGGACAGTGGTGGATTCGATCGTCACTTGCGCCGTGTGCGCCGCGCTTACCGGGAACAGATGGAGCGGATGATCGATGCCGTGAGCCGATATTTTCCAGAAGGCACGCGCGTGTCGCGCCCGGAGGGCGGCCATGTGCTGTGGGTTCAGCTGCCCGAAGGGGCCGATGCGATGGCGCTGTATGAGCAAGCCTTGGTACACGGGATTCGCATTGCTCCGGGACCGATGTTTTCGGCTGCGGGGGGCTATCGGGATTTCATCCGACTCAATACGGGTTTTCCGTGGACACCGACGATCGAGCATTGGGTGCAAACGCTGGGTGAACTGGTGCAAGGCTTGGCTTTGAAGTCGGCAGACTCGAATGGTCGAGGACAATAGATGATGCGTTCAATCTTCATCCTGTTGTTGTGTGCCGGCGCGGTGTGCGCTCAGGAAGACCCCACGCCGCGCATCGATGCGCAAGCTGCGGGCATGACGGTCGGTCAGGCCGTGGTGCTTGGCGTGGTGGAAGGCACCACGGAATATCTGCCGGTGAGTTCCACCGGTCATTTGATTCTGACCCAACGGGCCATGGGCATCGGGACTGAAGGCGGCGACGCCAAAACGGCCGCAGATGCTTTTGCGATTTGTATTCAGGCCGGCGCGATTCTCGCCGTGCTGGGTTTGTACTGGCGGCATGTTCGAAAAATGTTGTTGGGTTTGCTGGGACGTGATGCTTCGGGGTTGCGATTATTGATGAATCTGATCGTGGCCTTTCTGCCGGCTGCGGTGGTGGGGCTCACCATCGACAAGTGGATCAAGCAATATCTTTTCGGCTTGTGGCCGGTGACTGCCGCATGGTTCATCGGGGGTGTGGGCATTCTGGGTGTGTCGATCTGGTTGCGTCGTCGCCGACTGGCAGGCGAAGGTGCCGAGACGCACGGCATCTCGATTGAATCGCTGACCGTGCGTATGGCGCTGGTCATCGGTGTGTGTCAGTGCGCGGCGATGTGGCCGGGAACCAGTCGGGCGCTGGCTACCATCCTGGGCGGACTTTTGGTGGGCATGAGTTTGCCCGCCGCGGTTGAATTCAGTTTTCTGCTGGGCGTGATGACGCTTGGTGCCGCCACCGGATACGACACGCTCAAGCATGGTCCGTTGATGCTGGAGCTATATTGTGCCGCGCCGTTGGTGGTGGGGTCATTGGCTGCTTTTGTCTCGGCCGCAATCGCCATTAAGGGGATGGTGGCCTATCTCAACAAATACAGCTTGGCGCTATTCGGCTGGTATCGCATTGTGCTGGCGATTTTGGTGGGCATGCTGCTGTTGGCGGGCCGGATCGCGCCGTAGTCAATGTTTATCCACCATGCATACGCAGCAGCGTATCGGTGGATTCGGTATTGCCGGTCTTGCAACTGAGCAGCGCCGTCTGGCAGCAGGCCACGATGGCGCGCGGATCAATCGGCGCAGGGGTATGCGCGTGTTCGATCCATCGTTTCCATTGAGCGGCAATCAAGCCATCCGGGGAACTGGTTTGGCTTGATGCGGCGCTTTCATCCAGACATTTACCATTCGGGCCATAGAGGCGGTAATGATCGTCTTCGAGTTCGAGTTCGCCGGTGTTGCCTTGCGCGGTCACGCGACGGCGCCATTGCGCGGCGCGATCTGACACACGAATCACTGCCGAAGCGCGATGTCCGAAGCGCAGGTGCGCGGTGAGGTGTCCGGTCAGGCTCGGCAATGCGTCGGGTACTTCGCCCAACGGGCCGGTCAGTGCAGCATCGATCTGATCGGGCAAACCCATCAGATAAAGCAGCAGATCCATGGCATCGAACAATCGCCCGTAGAGCGAGCCTTCGCCCGGGCGACAGGTGGATTCGATATCCACCGATTGAATCTGACCGAGCGCTTCCTGCGGTTCGGCCGCAGACAACCATGCCGGACTCAAGCGAATCCACGGCGTGAGAACGATTCGACCGAGTGTTTCGTCGCGACCGCGATCGAGGGTGTAGAGGCCTTCCATCTGCGCATCGGGCGGTTCGATGGCCGGGATGCGCATTTGCGTGCGGCGTGCGGTATCGAGGTCGCCGGGAAGTACGCCCTCGGCGGTGCCCAGAAGAAGATATTCGGCCGGATGGTCGACCAGCATCTTTCGAAAATCATCCACCACCGGCGCATGAAGTTCTTTGCCAAGATCAGAAGAGGGCCGCGCCGCGGGCCACCGAGCACAGGAATATGGACGCCATCAAGCTGCTTGATGACACGGTCAATCAGGGCCGCGCGTTCCACGTCGGTCAGATCACGGCTTCGGCTTAGGGTCCATGGGGGTGGCATTGGGAGATC
>CALOAZ010000140.1:0-22853 GCA_942491355.1 uncultured Phycisphaeraceae bacterium | reverse complement strand
GTTCTGCTTGCCCATCAGGCCATGATGGCCGCAGGCCAGACCGTGGTCGGCCGTGAAGAAGATGTACGTGTTGTCCGCCTTGCCGGTCTTTTTCAGAGCCGCCAGGATGCGTCCGATCTGCTCGTCCATGTGCGTGATGATGGCGTAGTATTCCTGCCGGTGGACGTTGCACCGCGTACTCGGTGCGCGGGAAGGGCGCCAGATTCTCGTCGCGCAGGCTAGGATCTTGCCGCAGGATTTCGATGTGATGGAGGCCGATATCCGAAGAGGGATACTCGGGCAGGAAATTGGCCGGCACGCGGATCTTGTCCAGCGGATACTTGTCGACGAACTCCTTGGGCGACTGAGCGCGGGTCGTGCGGGGCATTGAAGGCCAGATACATGAAGAAGGGTTTGTCTCTGGTTGCGGCTTGTTCCAGGAATGCGGTGGCGTCGTCGCCCAGGACTTCGCTCCAGTGCTTGCCGCCTTCCCAGAAAGCCGCCGAACTTCGGGATCGGACGGATTCCAGGGATCGGTCCGGCTGTCCGGCGACCGGCCGGTTGTAGCCCGTCTGGTGTCTGCTTGGGCATCCCGGGCCGCACGTGGATCACCGCGATCAAAAGCTTTTTCAGCCTTGGCCTTCACATGCCACTTGCCGGTCATGTACGTGCGATATCCGTTTTTCTTCAAAATTTCGACCAGAAGCTGCCCTTCAACGCGCTCGCTCTCGGAAGTGTTGTAAACCTTGTTGGCCTGCCAGATGAAGCGCCCCGTATTGAGCATCGTTCGACTCGCCACACAGACCGCGCCGCTCCATGACCCCATGTTGTAGGCATGGGTGAAGGTGGTACCGGCATGCACCAGACGATCCAGGTTGGGCGTGTCGATGTCGGTGTGCTTGAAAGCGCCGATGGCTTCATACGTGAGATCATCTGCGAAGATGAACACGATATTCGGCTTCGCACCGCGCGCCACGCCAAGCGGCTCGACATTCTGCGCCTGCGTGGACTGCTGGCCGAACCCCCCCGGCAGCAAGCCCAAAACCAGCACCGCACATCCAATCCATCCGATACGTCGCGACATGCCATCTCCTTGTCCGAATCTGTTTTTGATCCAACGGGGATGATGATCTCAGATTACCGAGATTCTCAAAACAACAGACCGCCCCGATGGAGCGGTCTGCTCAAAAATCACCCTTGTGCAGAGGGCCAAAGCGTCGGCCCGCGCTTCACTTCAGCCATTTTTTCTCGATCTTGGCCAGCGGTCGCGGTGCCAAGGCTTGGCGCACCAGCGGTGCAATATTCGCAGGCACACGATAGCGATCAGCCCCTTCGCGTTCGATCAAATCATGATTCGCCAACATAGCCACCGATTGCCGCACTTCTTCGGAACGCACCCCTTCGGAATAAAGGCGCTGCGCCTGGTCGATGATTTGACCGATTAGATAAGGCCCACTGCTGAAACCCGTCAGCGCCACCAGAGATCGCCAGGTCTGGTCGAAGGCCACTTTGCTGACTTTGTGAATATCCACACGGCCGCTGGCTTGATCCCAGAACACGCTGTGAAGTTCATCGCCGTGTACTTCGAAACGCGGCTTGGTCTCAGGCAGTTTCGGGGCACCGGCCGCGCGCTTTGACTTGGGCACATAACGGTACCGCAACCGGCGCAAGCGCTCCGCAGCATCTCGAATGGTATGGGCGGTATCCGCATCACCCACACGAACAGCTTCGCGCATCAACTCCGCCAGTTCGTGTTCGGCCTTGAGCAAGGCCTGAGCGATATAGCGCTCACCGGCTGTCCCCATCGCATCCTCCTCACGCATCATAGGGCACCGCCGCCGCACAGGTCAGACACCACCGCGAAATCGCGCATCAGCTCAGCGCCCAGCATTGACGGAACGACACCACTAAAAAACGGCGTCCGGGATCCAACGATCTCGAACGCCGGTCATTGCGATTTTTTGCCGCAGCTTGCGCCGCCGGCTGAAGGCTTATTCCATGTCAGGGAGAATCAAGGCCTGAGCCTGAGCCCGAATCTCTGCTAGGGCCTGATTAAGTGCCATGTCTTCGGGTGAAACCACCGTTTCCCGATTCAGCCGCGCATTCGTGCGGTTGTAACGCAGCGTGCCTTCGATCGTGGCTTCGCAGCGCCCCAATGCCCGGCGGGCGGCATCACTCTGTGCCCGGGCGGCCTGCTCCTGCAGGATGGTATAAGCCATCGCACTGGACTGACCCGCTTTTTCTTCACTGGCTCCGGCTTCGGGCGCGAAGGCACCCAGTGCATAGGGAGCATGTGCCGAGACTTCAGTTGAAAACACATTCAAGCCCTCTTCTTCAGGCACCACCGCCACGATGCCCAGTGATCGCTCGCCAAAATGCTGCGCATCCGATTCCAGAATCGCCAGTTCATTCAAGCCACCGGTCCACGCAATACGGTTCGAGCCATCCACGCGCACGCCGATCTGAACGCGCTGCTTGGGCAGCATTTTCACCTGAACGTCCACCGCGTGGCGGTATCCGGATTTGATGGTCGACGGGCGCGTCAGGGGATTGCTCGCTGAAGGCTGGCCTTGCAATGTCAGTCCGGTCATCGGCATCTGACCGGCTTCATCCGCCCAATACAAATCGCAGCCCACGGCGGCATCGGGGCCCACCGGCAGAATCAAACGCACCGAAGCGCTTTCGACCCATTGCAATTGAAAGCGCGCTTCATAATTGGCCTGCGCAGAAAAGGGAAACGCCAGCACGGCATTGCCAACATTCTTCACCACCCATCCCTTGTCTGTCGCGCTCCAGGTCGCGTCATCCGCCTTGACCTCCATCAAACTCAGAAGATCGGCAGACTGACCCAGGCGCAAATTGGCTTCAGCCATATCAATCAATGCGATGCGCCGCTGATGATCGAGAATCGCCACCGCCTCGGCTTCGCCGCGGGCTTCATGCTGTGCCCGAAGCTTGGCGACTTTTCGTAAGTAACCCGAAGCGATTTTCGCGATGCTTTGATCGTACGAGCGTCGCGCGACTTCGATCTCCTGATCGAAACGCTGCACCGCCGCTTTTGCGGAAGAGGGTAGTTTCGGAGCAGCGGGCTCTCCCTCCTGCTGAGCCAGGACCGACGCGCTAAGCACCATCAGACCCGTTAAAAATCCGAGGCTTCGAGATCCCATCCGCATCACATGGCTCCGCTCTGATCGATCATGAATGAAAAAGATTGAACAGGTTATAGACCCTCTGCACCGGGAAAAGTTCTGTCGATGTGGAAATTTTCGCGAACGATTTCGCCTGAAACCCTGTATCGATACGGCATTAGCGATTGGCTCTCAGAGGGAAACACCCCAGAACCTCGCCCCGCAGCCGCAAACAGCCAAGCGCCCTACAATACGCCCGTGCAGATCACGATCATCTATCAGGACGACGATCTGGTCGTGGCCGACAAACCTGAAGGGGTGTCGGCCATCGAACAGCGTGATCCGGACGATCCCAGTCTGCTGACCCTGCTTGAAAAGCAACTGAATCAGAAACTCTGGGTGGTGCAGGCGCTGAGTACACCGGTAAGCGGACTCAATTGCTTTGCGAAGCATGATGAAGCTCACAAAATGCTGAGCCAGGCCTTCGACGATCACCACATCAAACTGGATTTCCGCCTGCTCGCTCTCGGATCTCCGAAAGCGGATGAGGGCGAGATCGACGCGCCCATCCGTCCCGCCGGCGCCGGCCGAATGGCGGTCGACCTGGAGCGCGGTCGCCCGGCCTGCACCCATTGGCGCGTGCTGCATCGCGCCGGCCCGCATGCTCTGATCCAGGCACGCTCCAAAACAGGCTTGCGCCATCAGCTGCGCGCTCACTTCGCCCATGCCGGATGGCCCATTGCCGGCGACGATCGCTACGGCCCGGTCTCTGCCGACTACCCCCGGTTGATGCTTCACGCCGCGGAACTGCGGTTTGAAACCCCCGCCGGCAGCACACTGCATCTGCAAACCCCGCCTCCACCGAGTTTTCTCGAAGTGCTCGATCGACTCGCACACACCCGATGATCAGACGGTATTCTGTTCATCGCTTCTGACGACCTCCGATCTCCCTTTTGGAAAATAAACCATGCGCCCATATCGCCTGCTCATGCCGTGCCTCGCGCTGACGCTGATCACCGCAAGCCTGCGCGCCGAAGAAACCGTTCCGGCGCTCAAGGCCGAAGTTCAAACGGCCCAGTGGGCGGTGAAATGGTGGTTACCGCGCCACGAGCAAAAACTGGCCGAAGTGAAATCCCGCGCCGATCAGGTGGATCTGCTTTTCATCGGTGATTCGATCACGCACGGATGGGAAGGCCACGGCAAGGAAGTCTGGAAAAAATACTACGAACCGCGCAAGGCGTTCAACATCGGCTTCAGCGGCGACCGCACCGAACAGGTGATCTGGCGTCTGCGTGAAGGCGAAGTGGCAGGCATCTCACCCAAACTCGCGATAATCATGATCGGCACCAACAACACCGGTCACCGCCAGGACCCGGCCGAACAAACCGCTGCCGGCGTTCAGGCCATTCTCAGGGAACTCGCCGAACGCCTGCCCAAGACCAAAATCCTGCTGCTGGCCATCTTTCCGCGCGGCGCCACCACCGATGACAAGCTGCGCGTACTCAACACGCAGATCAACGCGCGCCTGGCCAAAATGGATGACGGCAAGCGCGTCCACTTTCTCGACATCAACAAGACATTCCTGGCCGAAGACGGCACACTGTCCAAAGACATCATGCCGGACCTGCTTCATCCTCACGAAAAAGGCTACGGCATGTGGGCTGAAGCCATGGAACCAAAAATCAAGGCATTGATGGGCGAATGACAGAACCCGTCTCACAACATGCCGTCTTTGCCGGTGGCTGCTTCTGGTGCGTCGAAGCCGTCTTCGAACAACTGACCGGCGTCAGCGATGTTGAAAGCGGCTATGCCGGCGGCGATGCCGCTACCGCGCATTACGATGCTGTTTGCTCCGGCCGAACGGCTCACGCCGAAGTGGTGCGCATCACCTACAACCCCGCGCAGACGACCTACACCCAATTGCTCGAAGTTTTCTTCGCCACGCACGATCCCACGCAAAAAGATCGCCAAGGCAATGATGTCGGCCGACAATATCGATCGGCCGTATTTTACGCCGACGCCGAGCAAAAGAAGACCACCGAAGACTTCATTCAAAAGCTCGACGCCTCCGGCGTCTTCGCTTCACCCGTCGTGACCACACTCGAACCGCTGGATGTGTTTTATCCGGCAGAAGCCTATCACCAGGATTTTGCCCGGCAGAATCCGAACCACCCGTATGTGTGCGCCGCCGCCTGGCCCAAGGTGGAAAAACTCAAAAAACTGTTTGCCGATCGACTGGCCGACTAGGTTCTGTCTGACGGCTCTCGCGTGGGCCCAAGATCGTCGTGGGTTTGTCGTGACAATGGAGATCGAAGCAGCCATATTCGCTGCGATATGGCGATGCAGATCGACGCCGGCACGGCGAATCCACGACGATCGACGCCAGCAGGAGCCGTCAGACAGAACCTAAAATGCTCAGTTCCGGCGTGCAATCAACATCAACGGCGTATCGGTCGCACGCGCCACCGCGATGGCGAAATCGCCGAATACCCGGCGATGCCGACTCAGCCGCTGCGTGCCTAAAACCAACAGATCCTGCGATTCGGACTCTGCCGCAATGCGCGCCACCGGATCATCATCCAGCACCACGCGCACTTCGATCGGGAAACGCGTGCCCACATCCCGGGCGCGTCCCTTGAGACCGCGCTCGGCCAGCACGCGACGCTCTTCACTCGTGGAAGCGGGCAGCACCTTCATCACGGTCGCCGCAATGGTGGTGGTGCGCGCCAAACTCGACAACATGCGCACCAGCAATCGGTCGTGATCGCGCCGCCCGCCCACCGGAATCAGCACGCGCAAGGTGTCGCCGGGAGACCAACCTTCGGGCGCACGCAGCACGACGGCTTCGCACTCCACACGACTGAGCAGGCGATTCAACGGACCGGCTGCCACATCACTGTCGAGCCGACTCAAGCCAAGCATTAAACCTTCGCAGCGCCGCACTTCGGCCACGCGCTCGATCTCGCTCCACGGATCGGCCGCCACAGTGGTCAGCGCCTCGGGCATGTGACCGCGCGAAGCGGCGGCCGCAATCGACGCACCCAGCACCGCTTGCGCATTGCGTAACGGCGTGTCATCTTCTTCGGGATTCCAACCGCGCGGCGCCACCACCACCGAAAGCAAAAGCACGCGACCGACACCCGGCGGCGCCAGCGCATTGGCCATCGCCACCAGCCCCGCCGCATGTCCCGGATTGGCCACCGGCACCAGAATCAGCGGGCTTCGACCGCGCAGGGTCATCAGTTCAGGATCGCGCGCCGCATCCGAATCATCGGCAAGGCGAGCACCGTGCGCAAACCATCCCAGAAACAGCAACACGCCCGCCATCAACCAGCCGAGAACGATCCCGCCCGCCGATGGCACCGCCACACCCTGATAAACCGCCAGCGACAAACAGGCTGCGCCGCCGAGCACCGGCACCAGTGGAAACCACGGCGTTCGGAATGGTGGCGGCCGACGAATGCTGCGCCGCCGAACCAGAATCGCGATGCCATGCACCAGCGCAAAGGTGATCAGAAAAATAAGACTCGAAGCCGCACCCGCCGATGCCAGATTCGGCACCGACACCTGAACGATCGCCGCCACACCGGCGGTCACCCACAACGAAGCCACGGGCACACCGGACTTGCCGCGCACCACGGCGAACACATCAGGCAGAGCGCGATCGCGTGCCATCGCCATCGCAACGCGCGATGCGGCAAACAGATTCGCCTGCAAAGCCGACAACATCGAAAGCAGCCGCCGCCACCACCACCAACCAATATCCAAACCGTCCGAGGTAATGGCCCGCCGCCACGGCCACCACGGTATCGGGTGCCGACTGGCTGGCATCGGTCACATTTTGTCCATCCGGAAATCCCACGCAGGTGATCACGAACAACAAAGGCAGATAGACCAGCAACGCAATGCCCAACGACCCGAGCATCGCACGCGGCAACGTGCGCTCGGGATCGCGCACTTCACCGGCGACGGCTGCAATCAGATCAAACCCCTGCAGCGCAATGAACGTGAAACCCATCGCCGTGATCAGGCCGGTCGCTCCCCCGCTGAAAAACGGCGTGAGTGACGCCCCCAGCGCTTCACCGGATCGTTGCGGCAGCGCCCACAAACCTGCGGCGATCAATACGGCGAAGACGGCGAGCTTGCCCACGTTGATCCAGTTGCCGCCACCGCCCCCACCGCGCGAAAGCGTCAGAGCATAAAACCCCGTGGCAGCCACGCCCTGTGCGCACACACTCAAACGACCGGTCATCCATGTCGGCGCCCCCGGACCCCAAATTTCAGCAATGGCTTCTGCACCGAAACGACCGAAACCCAGCGCATAAAGCGCCGCCGCCACGATCGATGCAAACCAGACCACCCAGCCGACGGCAAAGGCTGATTCGACCCTCAGCACACGCTTGGCAAAAGCGTACGTTCCACCCGAATACGGAAATTTGGTGGAGACCTCCGCAAAGCTCAATGCCGTCAACAATGCAATCACACCGTTGATGGCGAAGGCCAGAATGGCGCTCGGACCCGTGGCCGCAAAGGCCGCACCCGCCAGCGCGAGAACACCACCACCGACGATCGCGCCCACGCCGATGCCTGTGGCATCGCGCAGACCGATGGTGCGATGCGCATCCAACGACGTTTTTATTTCGGGCTCGGCCACCGCACCCTCATCCCACAATCAAAGGCGGACTTGCTCACGAACGACCGGCCGCCCACAACAGACCCTGCGTCACGGTGTTCAGAAATACCGGATCCGCAAAAGTCTCATTCGAATGACCGTACGTGGTGCCGAACACGCGGGCCTTGCCGTACTGATTCACCCATATCACCGGATGCGTGGCACCGTCCTTCTCGCTTTTCGAAACAGCCAATGCCTGCGCCGTGGGCCAGAGTTTTTCGATCACATACAACTCGTCTTTCGGCGTGGTCCATCCTTTTTCAGGAAAACCTTTGAGCGCGGGGTGATCAGCCTTCGTGGCCGTGACCGCATAGTTACTCTGATGATCATGCCGCTTGCTCGTCACGCCCAGAAAGGCTCGCCAATCATCGATGGTGGCCGCCCGATACGTGTGCATCGCGCAGTGAATCACCACCGCCGGCACACCGGCTTTGTGGGTTTCGGTGATGCGCCGGATGTAAGCCTCGTCGGTGGTATTGGCGAAGCATTCATTGTGCACCACCACGTCGTACCCTTTCGCCCAGTCGGCCTTGGCATAAAGCGGAATCTGCGCCTCGGTTCCGGTCCCTCCGTCATTAACGACGGTCCAGATCACGCCGGCCTTTTCGGTCGAGAACTCGACCAGTTGCCTGGACTGATACGCATAATCGTGGCAGCAACCGCCGGTCACCAGCAGGGCACGCACAGGCTGGGGCTTCTTCTGTTCAGCCGTTTCCGCCGTACTCAGGCACCCCATGGTTCCACACAACACCACGCCGCAAAGCCATCCAGTCATCCGTCGCATATTCAATCACTCCGTAAAAGTCGGGACTTTAAGTGTACCCGACACACGCGCATCAACCGCGTTACAATCACTGCCCGTGTTGATATTCAGGCGATTCATCCCGGCTTTGCTCCCAATCCTGATCCTCGCCGCCTGCGGTGCGCCGCAACGAAACAAGCCCGAACCCGCACCCGCCACCACCCTTGCCCCTCTCGATGTGGCATGGCCCAAGGCCAAGGCCCCACCCGCCCCGCTCACGCCGGTGGCACCGCCCATCCAGCCCCGATCCCGATGGGTCGATCAAGCGCCTGACCTGACCGACATCCATCCGATGAACGGCGTGCAGCGCATCACCGTTCACCACGAAGGCTTCGATGTGTTCACCACCGACAACGAAGCCGATACCATCGAGCGCCTGCGCTTCACACTCAGAGCGCATCGCAAACGCGGTTTTGCAGACATCGGTTATCACTTCATTGTGGATCACGCCGGGCGCATCTGGGAAGGCCGCCCCATCGACGAGCAAGGCGCGCATGCCCGCGACCGCAATGAACACAATATCGGCATTGTCATGTTGGGCAATTTCGAGAAACAGACGCCGGGCCAGCCGCAGTTGGTTTCACTGGCGCGCCTGCTCGACTACCTGATCGGTACTTACCACTTGAGCATGAACGACGTTCATACGCACCGCGAAATGGGCGCCACCGAATGCCCGGGCCGGAATCTTCAGGAAGCGGTGGATCGCATGCGGCGGCGCAAGCCTGGCGCATGATCCCTATCGCCATGGCGCGTGAATTCGAATCGCTTCAACCCGACCTGAGGCATGCCAGCCGTCGGCGCTCACCAAAATGCCTTCGAGCGCCTTCACGGGTTCGGCATGCTCCCATGGCTTGAGATCCAGAATCAATTTGCGGCCTTCGCGACGCATCACCTGCGGCGCGTTCGAATCGACCTGCGCGTTGGATGAGAAAAAATACATTTCTCGAATGTTGCTTTGCGCACCGGGCTTCGGCTCCAGCACCAGCTGATACTGCGCACCCTCTCGCGTGGCATAAACAGACCAGAAAGAAGATTCGATCGCATGCGCTGATCGCACGGTCGCAAAACGCGCCGCATGCGCAGCATCAGCCTTCACTTCCGGACCGACCGGCAATCGAAGCGAAAACAAACCGTATCCCGGATGACAAGTCTGCCCGCACGCCATCCATGAAATATCCGCACGCAGCACCACTGCGCCAGGCGGCAGATCCTTCGGGGGTGTGATCCGGATCAGGTGACAGGCTTCGTCTTCGTAGCCATAGACGGTGTAAGCCCCCATCTTCGTGCGTTGCGGTCGCTGCCATTGAACGGGGTCGGCCTGAAATCCCGGTGGCAGATCCCATTGAATGGACGTGGCCAGACCCACCACACCCGGAAATTGCCAGTAAGTGTGAAATCCCGGCCGATGCTGCAATTCAAGACCCACCGTAAAGGAGCGGCCGGGTTCGATCACGGTGACGTCGCTGATCAGATGAAGCGATACCGGTGAGTCCGCAAAAGATGGCACCACGGAATTCGGGGCTGAACCCACCGATTCACGCATCGCACAACCGCTGCACACCGCAAGGATCAGGATGCCCAGGCTGTGAACCCAAATGTTTGGACGTCGTATCATGGATCACACGTTATCCGGATCAACCTTCGTTATCATGTTCGACTTGTCCAGATCCGGGCGCTGCCTCGGATAAACCAAGACTCGCGGCCGCCATGCCTGGCGGTCCGTCCTCACCGACCTCGTTTTCCTCCCAGGGAGCCCACACCATGTCCGAGACCCCCCGCAAATCGTGCGGTTTCACCCGACGCGATGCTCTTAAATTCAGTGCGATTGCCGCCGGCGCTTTCGTCGCCCCCGGCCGCTTTGCCTTCGCCGCCGAAGGCAAGCACCTGCCGATCGCCGTTCAGCTGTATTCCGTTCGCGACCACATGGGCAAGGACTGGGAAGGCACACTCGAAAAATTGGCCAAGATGGGATTTCAAGGCGTCGAGTTCGCCGGCTATGGCCCGTATGGCGGCAAGCCGAAAGAACTGCGCAAATTGCTCGACGGCCTCGGCCTCAAAGCGGCGGGCACGCATGTGCCCGCAGCCGTGATCGGTGACGAGAAGACGACGGACTTCCATCGTGAAATTGGTTGCCCGCTTCTGATCTGCCCGGGCGACGGCCGCTTCACGCATCCGACCAAGCACGAAGAACTCGCAGACCACTTCAACAAGGCCGCCGAAAAACTCAAAGGCACCGGCATCTGGGGTGGCTATCACAACCACGCCGGTGAATTCCAGAAAAAACTCGACGGCAAGAGCTTCTGGGATGTCTTCGCCGAGAAGACTTCGGCCGACGTCGTCCTGCAGCAGGATGTGGGCTGGACCGTCGTCGCGGGTGAAGATCCGATCGCCTACGTCAACAAGTATCCCGGTCGCACCAAGACCGCGCACTACAAGGCCAAACTGCCCGGCGGCACGCAAGGCAAAAAACCGTTCATCGGCCAAGACACCATCGACTGGAAGGGTCTGATCACCGCGCAAGAAACCACTGGCGGCGGCATGTGGATGACCCTCGAACAGGAAGACTATCCCGACGGCAAATCCCCGCTCGAATGCGTGGAGATTTCGATGAAGGGCCTGATGAGCATCTTGAAGGAGATGGGCAAGGCCTGATGCTCCATTGATACAACACCTTGAAGCCCCGCGTCTTTACGACGCGGGGCTTTTTTTGTGTTTTTCATGCACACGCAAAAGTCACACTCAGATGCGGACGCACGAAAGACCTACCATGTCTGCATCTTTCCGACACCGCCAGGAACTTGTCATGCCCATCGCTCTCTCTCGATTCATTGCGTGTTTGTGCAGTCTGATTTTTCTTCCGGTCCTGGCGCAAGCTGATATCACGATCGAATCCCGCCTGCGCCATCTCGGCAACGACACCGTCAAAAAATGGGCCGGTGACGCCACGGCCGAAGCCGAGGGCAAAAAACTCGAATGGACCTTTGACGCCACCCAAACCACAGCCGCCACACTGCTGCTGCACCAAAGAGATGTCCACGATGGCAACTGGCAGATCTCCATCAACGGCCACACACTTGGCACACTGCGCGTATCGGTCGATGCGGTCGATCATGCGCTCGCCATCCCGGCGAACACCTTGCGCGCCGGCACCAACACACTTCTGATCCAACAGAGCAAAGGCGAAGATGACATTCTCGTCGGCCGTTTCCGCATCGACCCCAGACCCATCGGCGAAGTGCTGAATCTCGGGCGCGTGCAGGTCATTGTGAACGACATCGACCGCAAGCAACCGGTTCCGGCTCGTCTGACACTGGTGGATGCCCAGGACAATCCTCCGACGATTTATCACGAACCCAACCCGCGCATCGCGGTGCGACCGGGCTTGATTTACATCATGAATGAATCGGTCTCATTCGAACTGCCCGCCGGCAAATACAAGCTGTACGCCACACGCGGCACCGAATGGAGCATGGATCAAATCGCGATTTCCGTCGAGCCGCGCGGCACGCACACCGCCACACTGAACATCCGGCGCGAGATCGACACCACGGGATTTGTCGCCGCCGATACCCACATCCACACACTGACGCACAGTGGTCACGGCGATGCTTCGGTCGAAGAACGCGTGGTCACGCTCGCCGGCGAAGGCGTCGAACTCGCCATCGCCACCGACCACAACCATCACACCGATTACGTGCCGATCACCCATCGCATCAAAGCCGATGGCCATTTCACTTCGGTGGTCGGCAACGAAGTCACCACACGCATCGGTCACGTCAATGCTTTCCCGCTCGATCCCGATGGCGATCGCCCGGATCCCTCCATCGGCCCGTGGACGCGTCTGGTCGAAAACATCCGGTCCAAAGGCGCAAAAGTCGTCATCCTCAATCATCCGCGATGGCCGCAAGACAAAAAAACCGGTGCGCCTGCCGGCCCCTATCGCGAACAAAAATTTGATCGGCAGACCGGTACCTTCGGCACCGGTGTCGCCTTCCCTTTCGATGGCATGGAGGTCATCAACTCCGAAACCGAAAACCACAAAAAGGATACCCAACCCCTGTGGGTCCTCGAAGAATGGCTGAGCCTTCTCAATCACGGCGAAACCGTCAAGGCGGTGGGCGCGTCCGATTCTCACACCGTCGGTGATCCGGTCGGCCAGGGACGCACGTATGTCGCAAGCAGCACGGATGACCCGACAAAAATCCAGATCGATGAAGCCTGTGATTCTTTCCGTGCCGGGCGCACCACCATCAGCCTCGGCCTGATCACCGACATCCGAATCAACGGCGATCACGGCGTGGGCGATACCGTGCGTGGTTCGGAACCGCTCAACATCCGTTTGCGCGTGGCGGCACCTTCATGGGTGCGCCCGCGTCGCGTCTTGATCTACATCAACGGCGTCCCGGCAGAAGATCGCACGATCGAAACCACACCCGGCAAAGCCACCGATCAGTGGGAATCGTTCACACTGGCCGCACCACCTCATGATGCGCATGTGGTCGGCGTGGTACTCGGTGATCCGATTCACGAAGCCTGGTGGCCCATGGACTGGGGCGCCACGCTCGCGGCCACCAATCCGATCTATCTCGATGTCGACAACGATGGCGCCTATCGTTCGCCGCACGAAACCGCGCAGCGCATGCTTGAGACCGCCGATTCATCTCTGCCCGCCCTCACCGCATTGCTGAAGCAGGCCGATCCAATCATCGGACTTCAGATGATTCATCACTTGCGCCAAAACCCGAAGATCGATCAGGAGGCATTGCGCGGCGCGCTGGCCTCCATGAACGATCGTCCGGCTTATCACACGTATCTCGAAAACAGCTGGGCAAACACCAAAGCGGTCAATCCTTCATCGCCCTGATTCAAATGATCCTTAAGACCATCTGAATCATCGCGGCGCCTCGCCTGACGCCGCGCGCCTTCCACCACCCTCCGTGAAATACCACGAGGTTTGTCGCTGCCCACGTACTCCAGACGTGCCGAATACCCCATCGCGAAGGAATTTTCACCCGGCGCGACAGATCTTTCCGGAACCGCACGATATCTTGCAACCCCTCAGTGACATTGCCCGTCACGAGCTATAACCGGGTTTTGAAGGAGAATTGACTGATGCATTGGATGAAACTGACCCCTTGGACGCTGACGGCCACACTGATCTGCTCGGCCGCCCTCACGCACGCCGAACCCGCTTGGGAAATGGCCCCCGGCTGGTGCAAACCCCCTGCCGGCAAACAGACCATCGGCGATGCTCACGGCGAAATCCGCCTGGATGCCGCAGGCAATGTTTACGTGAGTCTGAATGACGGTTCAGACACCGGCAAAATTCAGATCTACAGCCCGGACGGCACCTACCAGAAAAGCATCGGCGTGCCGGTCATTCACGGCTTCGTGATTCAGACCGAAGGCAACGAGCAGTTCATCTATGCGGCCCATCTCGGCGGCAAGCGCATTCTCAAGCTGAAACTTGACGGCACCACCGTGCTGGAGATTCCCGAAGCCAGCTTTCCCGGTGGTGCCAACGGCCTGACGAGCGTCGATGTCGCCCCCAACGGCGACATCCTGAGCGTCAACGGCTACGGCAATGATCTGATCCATCAGTTCGACAAGACAGGCAAGCACCTGGGCAGCTTCGGCGGCAAGCAAGAACCGCTGAGCCTGGGCAACTGCCACAAGATTTTCGTCGACAGCCGCTATGACGAACCGCGCCTGCTGCTTTGCGATCGCGGCCACAACCGCTTGGTGCACACCAAACTCGACGGCACGCTCATCGGCAATTACGTGACCGACCTGCGCCGTCCGAGTTCCGCGGCCTTCTGGGGCGAGTATGTCGCCATTGCCGAAATCGCAGGGCGCGTTTCGGTCATCGACAAGTCAGGCAAGACTGTCGCCACACTCGGCACCAACGATACGCCCGGCCAGACCAACACCAACAACGTCGAACCCAAAGACTGGAAGCCCGGCGTGATGACCTCGCCCCACGGCATCGCATTCGCACCCAACGGCGACATCTACGTGGCCGAATGGAACAAATACGGCCGCATCGTGCGCTACAACCTGAAAAAGTAAAAACACGTTTTAACTAGGGGGTGCTATGGATTAGAGCCGCCGCGAAGCGCGATGTTTCGAGATTCTGCCGCCGTGTCGAGGGGCGGAGGCGGCCCCAAAGCGGGCCGCTGAGTACCCACGACCAAGGCAGAAGCACGAAACAGCCGCTGCAGCAAGAGCGAAAGTCCATAACACCCTCTAAGGGTGTGGGCAACGGAGCGATCGCCATGCGGCGTTCGCTCCGATTTTATTTGGGCTGCACGTTGGCATTGCGCCCGCGCGATTCTTCGGCCATTTTCTGCGCAAAAGCATCGAGGCGCGCGGCGAGATCCAGATCGGTCGCGCCCAGAATGCGCAGGGCCAGCAATCCCGCGTTGCGCCCATTGCCGATCCCTACGGTCGCCACCGGTACACCGCCGGGCATCTGAACGATTGAAAGTAACGAATCCATTCCCTTGAGCGCCTTGCTCTCGACCGGCACACCGATCACCGGCAAGGACGTCAGACTCGCGGTCATGCCCGGCAGATGCGCGGCGCCACCGGCACCGGCAACGATCACACGCAATCCGCGCGAGCGGGCATTCTGCGCGTAGTCCACCATGTCGAGCGGCGTGCGGTGTGCGCTGACCACGCGCAATTCATACGGCACACCGAACTGCACGCAGATATCCGCCGCAGGCTGCATCGCCGGCAGATCCGAATCGCTGCCCATGATGATGCCCACCAATGGCTTGGATCCTTCGTGGGTCATGGTGTTGCTCCTTGTGTGAATCGGATCAGATCGGCGGCGCGTCGGGCCACCGCATCGGCGGCCTCGATGGTATCACCCAATGCCGTCACGTGGCCCATTTTTCGCCCGGGCTTCGATTGCGCCTTGCCGTAGAGATGCAGATGCGCGCCGGGCACTCCCAACGCTTCGCGCCAACCGCTCGGCATCGCAGGCCCTTCCTGCTCGCCCAACAGATTGATCATGACCGCGGCGGGTCGGCGCATCTGCGTCGATCCCAACGGCCAGCCTAACACGGCGCGAATGTGGTTTTCGTATTGCGAACACGCGCAGGCCTCGATCGTGTAGTGCCCGGTGTTGTGCACGCGCGGCGCCAATTCATTGATCAAAATCGCGCCGTCGGGCATCCGAAACATTTCCACACCGAAACTACCCATACCATCGACGGCGGCAATCGCGCGCTGCGCAATATCCTGCGCCTGGTGGGCCAATGCGGGATCGATCCGCGCCGGAGCCGACACGCGATGGCAAATGTGATCGCGCTGCTCGGTCTCGACCACGGGATAACACACCGATGACCCATCGCGACCGCGCGTGATGATGATCGCCAACTCGCCTTCGAATCGGCAGAACGCTTCGGCAAACAACGGCGCGTGATCGCCATCCAGACGCGTCCATGCGGCGTCGACTTCGCCCGGACCCTTGACGGTGGCATTCCCCTTGCCGTCATAACCATTGCGCCGATTTTTGAGCAGCAGCGGCCAACCCAGCGCCTGTCCGGCTTCAAGCACAGCGGCTTGCGTGGGCGTATCGACAAAAGTCGGCACCGGCAGACCGGCATCGCGCAGCGCGGTTTTCTGGACCAGCTTGTCCTGCACGCGCTCGATGACCGCAGCACTCGGCCAAAAACGATGTCCCGCTCGCTCCACGGCATGCAGAGCGGCGGCATCGACGAATTCACTTTCGAAGACCAGCACATCCACCGATTCGGCAAACGGCAAGAGCACAGCCGGATCGTTCCAGTCACCCAAAGTGGCGCGGGTATCGAGACTGTCGGCCGGGAACGGTCGCCGACGCTCCAGCACCGCCACATCGCAACCGAGCTGTGTGGCCGCCTGAGCCAGCATTTTGGCCAGTTGGCCACCGCCGACGAGGCCGAGCATCGGACGATGCTCTCGGAATGACTGGCCTGTGGTCACGAATACCTCACAATCCACTCAAAAGGATGCGATGCGGATTGTAAGCCCCAACCCCGACCGACCGCCAACGCGCGGCGGCAAATCGATACGATGTCGGCTCATGGCCAAACCCACGCTCTTGCTCGAATCGACCACGCTGGCTTCGATCGTCGACAGCCTGCGATCAGACGCCGCCCCGGATGCGCGATGCCTCGATGCGCTGCGCCGACTGAACGTCAGCATGCAATCCCACGTGCCGCACGTCCGGATGATCGAAGCTTTGTCATCACACAATCTGCACTGGTCCGAAATCGGTGCGCAGCAACCCGACTGGCAGTTGTCACAAAATCAAAATGCCACGGCAAACTGGATTGCCCGGAGCTCTGATCAAACACTCACACTGACCGGCGATCTATCCGAGCGCATCGACACGCTGATCGCTCACATCGCCGCCGATACCTTGCGGCGCGGCGGCCTGATCGCCATGCCCACCGAAACGGTCTACGGCCTCGGCGCCGACGCGCGCCAATCTAAAGCGATCGCACGCGTGTTTGCCGTCAAAGGCCGACCCGCCGGCCATCCGCTGATCGTGCATCTGGCCGATGCGAAAGCCATGAATGATTGGGCCATCGATATTCCGGATCTCGCGTGGCAACTCGCCGCTCAGTGCTGGCCCGGACCCCTGACGTTGATTCTCAAGCGCGCGGCACATGTCAGCGATGCCCTCACCGGCGGCCAGCCCACGATCGGACTGCGCGTACCCGATCACACACTGACCTTGCAGATGCTGCGAGCCTTCGGCGGTGGCGTGGCCGCACCGTCGGCCAATCGCTTCGGCCGCGTGAGCCCGACGACCGCACAGCATGTAATTGATGATCTGCAAGAGGATGTGGATTTCGTGCTGGATGGCGGCCCGTGCGATGTGGGCATCGAATCCACGATTGTGGATCTGTCGGGCAATGCACCGGTATTACTGCGCCCCGGCGGCTGGCCGGTGGAAATGCTCGAAGCCATCGCGGGGCGACCGATCCCCGCCACACCCTCATCCGTGCGCGCGCCCGGATCGCACGCCTCGCACTATGCGCCGCGTGCGCAGGTGCGCATCACCACGCGCGAACAATGGCATGCCGAAGCCGCTGCGTTGGAAGATCAAGGCTTGCGCGTGCATCGCGTCGCACCCGACGCACGCACGCTCTATGCCGAATTTCGCGAAGCCGACCGATTGAACGCCGACATCATTCTGATTCCGCAGCCGGAACCCGCCGGGCTCGGCCGCGCCATCGCCGATCGCATGCAGCGCGCCGCCGCGCGGCCGACCGAATAACTTCTTCTTCACTTCTCCAGCGTCACACCCAGCGCTTCGGCAATGCGACCGGCCACCTGCTCACCGAGCTTCGCCGAGCCTTCCTTGGTGTAATGCACATTGCCCCGCGCCGTGAAGCGTTCGGGCTTGAATGATGCGGTCAGTTTGTGCAGATCATTGACCGGGATTTCATTTTTCTTCATGACTTCGGCGGCCGCGGCGTTGTATTTCACATCATCGCCGACCACACGGCCCGATTCGCCTTCGGGCACGTAGGTGGTGCTGGCCCAGATCAATTTGGCTTTGGTCTTTTTGAGTTGATCGACGATGACTTGAAGATTCTTTGCGTAGTCCGGCACAAGCACCGACTGCTTGCCTTTTTCCTTGTTCTTGCTCGCCGGCTGATCCGGCAGGCGATAGCACAGATCGTGCAGACCCCAATTGAAATGGATGACATCCCAACGCGTTTTGGTGAACCAGTCTTCTTCCAGCATGGCCATGCCACGGCGCGTATCACCGCAATTCACCGGCTTGTCCTTGCGCATCAGGCGCAGCACGTTGGCCTTGCCCGCCAACCGCTCGCGCACGTCGCGCGTGTAGCCGATCGAAATCGAATCGCCGAGAATCAGTACGTTCGGGAGTTTGGGATCGACCTTCACGCCCCAGTCACCGGCCAGATCCTGATCCGGCGTGAACGGCTCAGCCGACCATGCCGACAGGGTAAAACCCATCCCCATGACGGCACAAACCACACCCATCGATCGATTCAAACGCGACATTGAAAGCTCCTGTTGCTGGTTCGCCGTAGAACTTACCTGATTGACGGCATCAAAGCTCCGGATATTGCGTTACAGAGGTATTCATCCTCCGCGTGAGACCGACACATGCCACAGCATCGCATCACCTGCCGCAAACTGCTGGCCATCGCACTGATCGGCCTGGCTGCACTGACGGCCCGCGCCGCCGACCGACCGCCGAATGTGCTGTTCATCATCTCGGATGATCTCTCAGCCGAAGCCCTCGCGTGCTACGGCAACACGCAAAGCCGAACACCCAATATCGACGCGCTCGCATCGCGCGGCGTGCAGTTCACACGGGCCTACTGCCAGTACCCGGTCTGCGGGCCGTCACGCGCCGCGCTGATGTCGGGCCTGTACGCGCAGACCATCGGCGTGACCAGCAACGGACATGCGGATCGCTTCACCAAAAACATGGGTGCCCGCCCGACGATGCCGCAGCATTTCCGTCAGAACGATTATTACACCGCTCGCGTCAGCAAGATCTATCACATGCGTGTGCCCGGCGACATCACCGCGGGCGTCGATGGTCCCGACCACGAAGCTTCGTGGACGCATCGCTTCAACTGCAAAGCGCCCGAATGGATGAGCGAAGGCGAACACGAGCATCTGAGCAACGAAAAACTCAACAAGGATCCGAACGGCCATTACAACCTCGGCTTCGGCGGCGCGTTCTACGTCGTCAAGACAAGCACCGACGGCCGCGAACAACCCGATCAGATGGCCGCTGACAAAGCCATCGAACTGATCGCCGCACACAAGAACAAGCCATTCTTTCTCGCCGTGGGTCTGGTGCGACCGCACGTGCCGTTGGTGGCACCCAAATCCTATTTCAACTTTTACCCCTTCGCCGACATGGCGCTGCCCGAAAAAGTGACGGATGATCGCGCCGACATTCCAAAAGCCGGACTGACCGGCACCTCCGAATCGCGCGGCCTGGATACGCTCGACAAACAGCAAAAAACGCTCAGCGCGTATTACGCAGCCGTGGCTTATATGGATGCACAGGTTGGGCGTATTCTCGCCGCGCTCGACGCACAAGGCCTGCGCGACAACACGATCGTGGTCTTCACCGCCGATCACGGCTATCACTTGGGCGAGCACGATCTCTGGCAAAAGATGAGCTTGCACGAGGAATCGATGCGCATCCCCATCGTGATCGCCGGCCCCGGCATTCAACCGGCGCGCAGTGCCGCCCTCGCCGAGCAGATCGATCTGTATCCCACACTCGCCGACCTTGCGGGCCTGTCACTGCCCGATCATCTGCAAGGTAAAAGCCTTAAGGGCGTGATCACCAAACCCGACACAAGCGTGCGCGAAACCGCCTACGGCATGAAAAGCGGTGGACACATGCTGCGCACAGACCGCTACGCGTATATCACTTACGAAAAAAGCGGCGCAGAACTGTACGACATGAAGACCGATTCAAAGCAGTATCGAAATCTGATCGACGACCCGGCGCATGCCACGGCGCTACAAACCATGCGCGACCTGTTGGATGAGAAATTGAAGACGATTCCGATGCGATGACGATCCATTGGAAGCTCGCCCCATCGCATCGCATGCGGACACTCCTGAATCATCCCGGGCATGAAACCGCTTGGCGGCTGTTTTGAAGCCGAACAATCTCTGAACGCACCGAAACGCAACACAATCACGGCCACCAACGTTCTGTCCCAAACCCCGCGGAACCCTTTGCCATGACCAAACTGCTTTCACTGAGCCTACTGATCCTGAGCCTCACGGCCGGATCGGTTTTCGCCGCACCCAAAAACGTCGTCTTCTTTCTGGTCGACGATCTGGGTTGGGCCGACCTGGGCTGCTACGGCAGCACCTTCCACGAAACGCCGAACATCGACGCGCTTGCGGCATCAGGCATGCGCTTCACGCAGGGCTATGCGGCGGCATCGATCTGCTCGCCCACACGAGCGAGCATCCTGACCGGCCGCCATCCGGTGCGTGTCGACATCACCGACTGGATCCCCGGGCAGAAAGCACAGAATCAGAAATTCAAACATGTGGACGATCGTGACAATCTCGCACTCGAAGAAGTCACGATCGCCGAACTGCTCAAGACCCACGGCTATCAAACCTTCTTCGCTGGCAAATGGCATCTCGGCGACAAAGGCCACTGGCCCACCGATCAGGGATTCGATATCAACATCGGCGGCATGCACGCCGGTTCACCCCCCGGAGGCTATTACGGCCCGTGGAAAAATCCGAATCTCGAAGCCAGAGACAAAGATGAATACCTCACCGAGCGCCTGACCGAAGAATCCGTGAGCTTTCTGGAAAAGCGCGACGCCGCGAAACCCTTTCTTCTTTATCTGTCGTACTACAACGTCCACACGCCGATCACGCCCTATCGCAAACGGGTGGATCACTACCGACAGAAGGCCGATCGCCTTTTCAAAGAGGCCTCTGCTCCATTGGCCGAACACAAAGGCTTGTCGCGCACGCGCCAGGACAATGCCGACTACGCTTCGATGGTCGCCGCGGTCGATGACAGTGTGGGTGCCGTTCTCGACAAACTCGATGCACTGGGCCTGCGCGAGGACACTCTCGTGATTTTCTTTTCGGATAACGGCGGCCTGTGTACCACACGCAAGCCGGGCCCCACATCCAATCTGCCACTGCGCTCAGGCAAAGGATGGCTTTACGAGGGCGGCATTCGTGAACCGATGATCGTGCGCGCTCCCGGCGTGGCCCGACCCGGATCGGTGTGCGCGGCGCCGGTTTTCAGCACCGACTTTTTCCCCACCATTCTCGAACTCGCCGGACTGCCCGCCCGTCCCGATCTGCATGTCGACGGCGTGAGCCTTGTTCCGCAGTTACGTGGCGAAGCCGCCCCGGCGCGCACGCTGTACTGGCACTATCCGCACTATCACGGCTCGACCTGGACACCCGGCGCAGCCATCCGCGACGGCGACTGGAAGCTCATCACCTTTGACGAATATGACGAAGTCGAACTCTACCACCTGGGCAAGGATCCGGGCGAACGCCACGAACTGAGCGCCACCGAACCGGAACAAACCAAGCGCCTGCTCAAAAAACTGCGGGACTGGCAGGATGCCATGGGTGCCAAAAGGCCGATTCCGAATTCGTGAACGTTCAAGCTTTTTTCTGACATCGACAAGCCCCACATCCACACGCAATCGATCTATGATGACCGCTTGCGAGGTTGTTGCGCGTGTCGGTGCCTGAACCACATTCCAAGGGAACGCTTCGGCGACTGATGGCCTTTGCCGCCAGATATCGCCGCGCCTGCGGGGGCATCCTGCTGTTACAACTGGGCATCACCAGCCTGGTACTCGCCGGCCTTGATTTGCTCGGCCGCGGCATTGATGCCATCCATCTTGCACAACCCGACGCTCACACTCCGGCGCTGACGCGTGTGCTGTGGATGGCCGGTGGCGTTCTGGCGGCCGGTCTGTGCGCCACACTGCTGCGCCTTGTGGTCACACTGACCCAGACGCGTCTGATCCAGCGCGTGATCATCGACCTGCGGACATCGATTTACGATCATCTGCAGCGCTTGCACTTCGGGTTTTATGACAGCGCCCAGAGCACCAGCCTGATCAATCGCGTCACCGCAGATGTCCAAACATTTATGCGATTTCTATAATAATGTGACGTTATTCTTTCACTTTTAAAATGCGTACGGCGCAGTTTTTCTTTCGCGCAATTATACAAGTCTCGGAATGGCAGTAATCAGTCACGGGCTATGTAAGCTCATGTATAATGTATTCTTTCTCTCTCTTCCTTTTGACCGCTATGGGTGAAGACCGAGCTTAGACTAAGGTAAAGATTTTGGCCTAAAATTCCGTTTAGTTTCGTATTTTGGGAATATAGTTCATAAGATCAGATTATAATTGTGTTATAGAACAACGGGGACAAAAATTACACGTCAATTAATGGTTTTTATCGTTGTTTAGGGACTAAAATGTGTGCCGTTCAGATTAAAGTGAAAATTCCAAGATGGCGAAAGTAGTTACATCGCTGACATCAGTGTAATTTGTAATGCAAGATTATTGTTTGTACATTGATTAAAACGTGATTGTTGTATGTTTTGCGAGCGTAATCGTCTCGATTGTTGAGAAGAAACACTTGAAAGTCTACCAAAAAGTGTCGTTGTGTCGTGTGATGTACTCGTATAATCAACTCATGCCACAGGGTTAGCCCGGAAAATTTCCACATTGTCATTTGCTTGCTCATTCAT
>CALOAZ010000139.1:0-17812 GCA_942491355.1 uncultured Phycisphaeraceae bacterium | reverse complement strand
GAAGCGTCACACCTTCGAGTTTCACAATGGGTTCGCGATGATCGAGCATGCTCAGGTGATTGGCGGTGCCATACGAAGCTTCCACCACATCGCGCATGCCACGCAAAGCAATCTCGACCGCTTCAGGTGGAAGCCCCAGATCGTACTGTTGTTGTTCCGACGCCCTTTCACGAATCAAAAGCGGCGCCATGTAATAGCCGCCGCGCGCCAGTGCCGTGTGCGCGGCGGCGATCTGCATCGGCGAGACCGCAATCGGCCCCTGACCGATGGCCATCAGGCGCACGTTCCAGACGGTCAGCGCGCGACCTGACGCATTGTCACCCTCCGAACTCGGCAACACTTTTACCTGACGCTTCACCGGCAAGACCCACACCCGGCGTGCGGCTGAAGCCCCAGCCATGGAGTCCGGACACCAATCCCTCGGCCTTGAGCCGTTCACCGGTTTCGTAAAAAAAGATGTTGCACGATCGGGCCAGCGCTTCATCGGCGCTGATCGGCCCGTGAAAACCGAAGCGTCCGAATTCCGGCCGCCAGGTCCAGCATCGATAGAGATCCGGCCGGTTCGGCAACAGATGCCCGCGACAGTCGATCTGCTGATGCGGGGCCAGACGCTTCTGCCGCACTGCCTCGCAATAGATGATGGGCTTGAGTGTCGATCCGGGCGGATACACCGCACTGATCGCGCGATTCACCAGCGGGCGCATCGGATCCTTGAGCATCTCGGTGATGGTCGGAGCGCCGGGTGTGCCTTCCGGAGCGGGTGCCGGCGTGGAAATCATCGCGAGAATCTCACCGGTATCCACTTCCATCACCACCGCCGCACCACTGAGTGGCGTGCCCAGCGGCTGATGCGCATTGCCATGCCAGCCCTGCACCTGCATCAGACCGAATGAAGGTTCCATGATGGCCCGCAGACGAGCCTGCAGCATGACATCGATACTGAGCGTGACGTCCTGTCCGAAGGTCGGTAACTGCCGGGATTCTTCACCCGTGTCTTTGCGCACCAGCACCTGGCCGCGCAGTCCGCGCAAACGCGGCTCTTCGGCCTGCTCCACACCACCAATCCCGATCGAATCTCCCGGCAGATAGCCACCCAGATCCACGGTGCCGTCGGCCCGGCGAAAAGGTCGCCCCCCCTGATCGGGATCCACATCCTCTTCCCAAATCTGACGGCGAATACCACCGAGTACCAGCGCCGTGGGATCCACGCGCATCGTCTGCGTTTTGCTCGAGCGAATCGTCGACGGCAGCGTCGAACGATCCAGATCCATCTCAATGACACCAAACGGATAGTGGCGAGCCTTGGCATTGACCACACGCATGCCCATGTCCGGATCGGCCTGCGCCAGTTTGTTGAAGCGATTCTTCACTTCATCTGATACCGCGGCCAGAATGGTGTGGGCTTCACGCTCTTCGGCAATCTCAACTTCGATGTTCGACAACTCGATGGGCCCGCCCAGTTCCTCTTCGCGGCGCTTGGCCTTGCGCTGCCAGACATCCTGACGAATCGACTGCACGCGACTCACGATGGTACGGCGCTGTGATTCGAGTTCGGCTTCGGACAATCCGCCCGCTTCGCGAATCGCAGCCCACAGGCGCTGTTCGCCGGCATCGATCGGCGCCCGGTAATCGGCGATGACCGCTTCGCGTTCATCGAAGGACCAGGTGCCCCAACGATCGCGATAATCGCGCCAGGCCTGCTTGCGCGCCAAACGGTACGCACGCTCGCCGGTGATCACGTCATAATCCACCGCAATGTCAAAACAGGGACGATCTTCGGCCAGCACGCGCTGCTTGCGATCGAGAATCCGGCCGCGCCGCGTGGACACCAACCGGCGACGCACCAGTGCGGCATCCGCTTCAGCGGCGAAACGATCGTGTTCCACCACCGTCAGACGAATCAATTGAGCGCCCAGCGCACCGGTAGCGCCAATCATCACGACCATCAGCAACAGCAATCGCCGATGGAACATCCGCGGAATGATCTGTTCAATAAAAGAGGCCACTGAACCGCCCTCCCTGGCGTCAACCGGCCTGCGGCAAATATCCCGGGTTTCAGGGACTCCGCCCGACCCGGAACAGTGTATCGGATCCCTGAAAAGCAGCCAGGGTGTCGATAAAACACGTCGATCACACCACCCGCTGCGGCTCAAGCATGGTTCAAGCCCGCTTATCCTTCTCAATGAAGGCATAAGCATCGTGGCTATGGATCGATTCGTAATTCGTGCTGTTGATGGCGTACCAGACGATCCGGTCGTCCTCGTTCAAGACCAAAGCCAGATCCCGAACAATATCTTCGACGAACTTGGGCTGATCGTAAGCCAGTTCCGTGACATATTTTTCGTCAGGACGCTTGAGGACTGAATACACCGGCGCGCTGGCTGCCGATTCGCACATCGTCACCAGATCTTCGATCCAAACCAGTTTTTTGGTCCGGATCCTGGCTTCGATCATGCAGCGCTGGTTGTGTGCCCCGTAAGCGCTGATCGTCTTGGAGCACGGGCACAGACTGGTGGCCGGTACGCGAACGCCCATCACGAAATCATCGGTCCCGTTCGAGCTGGCTTCGAAAGTGACTTCGTAATTCATCAGGCCCGGCGCAGTGGTCACGGGAGCCTTTTTCTTCACGAAATAGGTGAAGGCCAGTTCCAAATGCGCATCGGCAGCATTCAGACGCTCTTTCATGTCATGGCAGATCGGGAGAATCTGGGAAGGATCGATTTCCTGAGCATGCTCGTTGAGCACCTCCAGAAACCGACTCATGTGCGTGCCCTTCTGATGATGCGGCAAGGAGACAAACATATTGGCCTGCGCCACGGTGTGCTGTTCGCCGCCATCGCGTGTTTTGAGTCGGATCGGGTAAACGACATGCTTCACGCCGACCTTGTCGATCGGCACGTTGCGGGCATCAGAACTGCCCTGCACATCGGTGAGCTTTTGGGGCCGGGCCTCAGGGCTCATCACGGGCTCCTGTCATTAGAGGGTGTAATGAACTTTTGCTTTTGCGACAGCAGCTATTTCAGTCTTCTGCCTTGATCGTGGGTACTCAGCAGCCGAGAAGGCTGCCTCCGCCCCTCGACACGACGGCAGAATCCCGATAAATCGCGCTGCGCTGCGGCAACAGTTCATCACATCCTCAAAAAAATCCGGCCGTCCGTCAACCGGACGGCCCTGTTCAGCAAGCGTTCGACTTCAAAGTCGGGGCTGCCATCCTAAATGGCCCGGGCTCCTCAGGCAACGCCGTCGGAGACCTCCGCTTGCGGCCTGGCGGCATCTATCGCATGCGAAAAGATTTGTGCCCGCGACCAACCCACACCGGCAGCGGCTCCTGCCACGCCGGCGGCGGCATAGACCATCGGCATCACCATCGCTCCACCCGCCAGATGCCGGGTGAAATACGTGGTCAGCAAGTCATCCACTGAACTGCCGGCGATCGCCATCCATCCATAGGTGCCTGCCGCCGTCAGGAACGGACTGAGAAACAGACCCATCGCATCGACCACCGGAAACACCTGATGCGTCAGCATGGTGGCCAGAACAAAAGCAAAGAAGGTCCCCCACAGAACCTGTCCGGGTTCGGCATTCGGCACGAGAAATCGCATGAAGATCGCCCCCAGAATGGCGGCCATCACTGCACCGGCAAGACGCTTGAGCCAAGCTTCTCCGCGCAGCGGATCGATGTTCTCCGGCGGTTCACCGGCCAGCAGTCGCTCGACTGCAATCTCCGGCTTCATGCCTTCGGGCAAACCGAGCTTCTTCGCATCGGGTTGAAACCGCCCCAGCGCATCGGGACTCAATGCCATGAGCATGTCGACCAATCGATCTCCTGCGGCATCACCGCTCAGACGCGGAAGATTCGGAAGGCGCATGGCCCATCGCCGTTGCAGCAAAATCGCCACGGTGAATACCGCCGCCCAAATGGCGAGCTCTGCGATCAAGCCCAAATAATCCCAAGCCGAAGACACCGTACGTAACCAACGATCGAAATCCGATCCCGACGCTGCGGGAATCATCCATGTGGCTGCGATTAAAAATGCGCCGCACACCGGACTGCCCATGCGTGCCGCCGGTCCCGCCAGCACCACCGCCAACGCCGTCACGGACATCACCGCGAACCAACTAAAGGATGCCGGCGCATGGCCCACCCAATGCCACGACAAGGCATTGAGAGCGACCAGACACAGGGCCAGCAGGGCTTGTTGTCGGACATTCGGAAACATGCGTCCACAGGATACCCGCAGGTCGTTCGGCATGCCCTGCCGCCGACTCGACACCCACAGGGCCGCAGCTATACTGTCCCTCCCACCTCGCCCGAACGCCCGGGTGGCGGAACTGGCAGACGCGCTACCTTGAGGTGGTAGTGGGAGCAATCCCGTGGAGGTTCGAATCCTCTCCCGGGCATTGACCCGCCGAAAGGCGGGTTTTTTCATGCGCCGCACGCACATGACTCCCGCCCGAATCGCGGCGCCGCAATGCGAAGCCGCCCCACACACGCCAGCCCTAAGATCGATGGCCCGCAGGAGACCGACCCATGGATCGCGTGCTGCTGATCATCGGCGATGCCGCCGAAACGCTCGACACCCTGTATCCCTATTACCGCCTGCAAGAGGCGGGCTTCGAACCCGTCGTGGCGGCACCTGAAAAGCGCCTCTACCAAATGGTGATGCACGAGGTGAAACCCGGCTGGACCATCACCAGGGAATGGGAAGGCTATACCCTCAAGGCGGATATCGCCTTCGCCGAAGTGCGCGAAGCCGAATACGCGGGCATCTTTTTCAGCGGTGGCCGCGCACCCGAATACATCCGCTACGACAAAGACCTGGTGCGCATCACGCGACACTTCTTTGAGACGAACAAACCCATCGCCAGCGTATGCCACGGCGTGGAAATCCCCGCCTATGCCGATTGCGTGAAAGGCCGGCGCATGGCCACCGTCCCCAAGTGCCGATTCGATCTGGAAGTCTGCGGCGGCATTTTTGTGGATGAGCCGTGCGTGATCGACGGCAATCTGGTTTCAGGGCGCACCTTCCACGACAACGGACGATATCTGGGCGCATGGATCAAACTGCTCGAAGAGGCACGAGGATGAATTCATATCCTGCCGCATCGATCACGCGTCGCTCGGCCTGCGGTGCGATTGCCGGTCTTCTAACCGCGCCGGCATGGGCGCAGACCGCCGCCGCATGGCAACCTCGCTACATTCTTTCATCAGCGATGTACGGAGAAATGGATCTGAAAACCATTCTCCCGCAGGTGCGCCGCACCGGCGCGCAGCACATCGATATCTGGTGCAAGGTTCACGGCAATCAGCGCGAACAGATCGATGCCATGGGGCTCGACGCCTTCGCCGCCCTGCTCGCCGAACACGATGTGAAACTTGGCGCCATCACACGTTATCCCCTCGGGCCTTTCCGCCTTCAAGATGAGATGCTGATTGCAAAACAACTGGGCGGGACACTGCTGGTCTGCGGCACCAGCGGTCCCTCCGAACCCGAAGGTACCGACGCAAAAAAAGCGGCGCGTGATTTTTTAGAGAAGATCAAGCCGCATGCCGATCGCGACGGCGAACTGGGCCTGACGCTTGCCGTCGAAAACCACAGCAAACAAAGGCTGTATCATCCCGACGCGCTGCGCTATTTTGCCGAACTCAACCACCACCCCGCTCTGGGCGTGGCTTTTGCACCGCATCACCTGCATCGATGGACCGAGCAGATTCCGGATCTGATCCAAACGCTCGGTGCGCACAATCTGCCGTTTTTCTATGCGCAGGAACATGGCAAAGGGTCACACACGCCACTGCCGAAAAAAGACGAAATGATGCAGATGCCCGGTTTCGGCGGTGGTCTGGATTACAAGCCGATCATGGCTGCTCTGCGCACCATCGACTTCAAAGGCTTCATCGAAATCTTCATGCATCCGGTGCCGCGCGGCGTTCCGATTCTGCCCACCGCCGAAGCCATCACCGACGCCATCAATCAATCGCGTGATTACCTCACGCATTGTCTGAGCTGAGATCGCTCACGCGCAGCGATTGTGAATCCAACTGAAGCGCATCGGCGGCTGTTGCTCCAGACGATCGGCAAATTCATCGGCCAGTCTTTCATAACGTTCGGCCTGACGGCAGAGATAGTCCTGCGCCTTGGCAGCCTCGCCGGTCACAGAACGCCCCGCCACATGCCAGGTCTCCACCAGATGCCCGATGATTTCGGCATAGTCATAGGCGGTATACACATTCAAACGTTGCGCCACGGCTGAAAAGTGGTGGAACAGATTCGTATCGCAACCGTCATTCATATTCCGGCCGGGCATCGTCAACTGACGGCGCATCAGGTTTCGAAAAGCCAGCATCGCACCTTCCGGATCCAGATCCATCACGCGATCGACCATGCGCTGATAAAACGTTTCGTGCCGGGCTTCATCGCCGGCAATCTTCTTGCAGATCGCAGCCAGATGGGTTTCACCCTGCTTGGCGGCCACTTCGGCCACGCGCTGATCAGAAATCTTCGTGGCGCGTTCCTGAAAGGAGGGATAGATCAAACCCCCATACGGATCAGGGTAAGCGCGCGGAGTGAATCCACCCAGAAGCAGGCGATGCACCGTGACTTCAACCGAGCGCATGTTCACGCGGCCCGACAACCGCAGATACGATCCCAGCAATTCACCGTGGCGATTTTCTTCGGCCGTCCATCCCCGCAGCCATTTTGCCCACGGGTAAGTCCCCGTGCCTTCGTAATCGCAGGCCACCAGATTGAGTGAGATGGCATAATTCGGCAAAGCTTCTTCGGTGACCATGTCACCGACAAGCACCACCAGCAACTCATCGGAGATTTCGCGAGCCTGATGGCGAAACGTTTCGAGCTGATCGCGCCAATCTTCGGCGCTCAGGTCCGGCAGATAATCCGACGGCTGCCAGAGCTTGTCCGGATCGGTGAGCAGCGGCAGGTTTTCTTCCACAAAATCCTGCATCCCATGCAGCACTTCGACATGATCCATCGGCACGTGATCGAGCGGAAAATCCACGGGCAGACATCCTTACAGCAAGGGATGGGCGACAGGCAGCATGCCGATCGAAGAGGCAATTATCGATCACGCTCAATGGGCATACATCGCGTCACGCCATGAGCCCTCCATGGCGGATATCATGATGAGCCAATCGATCGCGGCCCGATATCAAGCCGAACCCTCCTCCGGTTCAATGTCTGCTGTTTTCATCTCCGCCTTGGAGTGTGTTCCAAGCACCGGTTCAACACGGTGGGCGACTTGCTTGATGGATCGCCGCCAGACGAGCTTCCCCCGCATCGGGGACTGCCGAACGTATAAGGAAGATATGGGTATGACGATCATGACCCCTGAGAAAACGACGAGCCCAAAACCCGCGTCTGATCCCAAAGCCACAGCGAACGCGCCCGATCCGACACCGAGCGGCTTCACACCGATCCCGGTGCCGATCCACTTCAACTGCCCGAAGGTGCGGATCGGTCAAAGATCCAGTGGGGTGTGCTGGGCTTTTTCATCGCCATCCATGCTGCCGCGATGGCAGCGGTGATCCCCTGGCTGTTTTCTTGGTCAGGAATGATTCTGGCGCTGGTTGGCGTGTATCTGTTCGGCGGCATCGGCATCAACCTCTGCTGCCATCGCCTGCTGACCCATCGCAGTTTTTCATGCCCACGGTGGTTCGAACGCCTGCTGACACTCGTCGCCTTCTGTAATCTCGAAGGTTCGAGCGTGCGCTGGGTGGCCATTCACCGCATGCATCATCGCTTTTCGGATCACCGTCCCGATCCGCACAGTCCGCTGGTGGATTTTCTGTGGGGCCATCTGGTCTGGATGTTCGTCCAGCATCCGGATGTCTGCGAAGAAACCAGTCTCGAACACTACACCGCAGATCTGCGCAAAGACCCGTTTCACGGATGGATGCATCGGAATTACCGCTGGCTCGCCGTCTGGGCGATCCATGCTCTGATCATCACCGGCATCGGTGCGACCATTGGAGCCACCACCACCGGCGATACTGCCGGAGCCCTTCAAATGGGATTGAGTTGGCTGATCTGGGGTGTGATGGTGCGCATGGTCCTGGTCTGGCACATCACATGGTCGATCAATTCGATCACGCATCTCTGGGGATATCAGAGCTACCGATCCACCGATCAAAGCCGAAACAACTGGCTTCTGGGATTCCTGGCTTTCGGCGAGGGATGGCACAACAACCACCACGCCGACCAGCGATCGGCCTCGAACTGGCATCACTGGTGGGAAGTGGATCTCACCTACATGGTGATTCGATTTTTAGGATTGCTGGGTCTGGCCAAAAACATCGTGCGACCACAACGCTATACCGGCACCGATCACGATCTAATCCACAAAACCAAACATGCTTCAGAATGATGGCCGGTGTCGCCAGGTTCTATCTGACGGCTCTCGCGTCGGTCCAAGACGTCGCCAGCAGGAGCCGTCCGATAGGACCGAATACAGATCAGCCGTAGACCTGATCCGGATCGAATACGCGATCCGCAGTGAACACCAATTTGTTCGGCTGCGCAAGATCAACCTTGCGATAGAAACAGCTTTGATAGCCGGCATGACATGCCGGACCGTGTGACTTCACCTTGACCACCAGCGTATCCTGATCGCAGTCGGTCAGAATCTCCACCACATCCTGGGTGTGACCCGAACTCTCGCCTTTGATCCAAAACTTTTTGCGCGATCGGGAGTAAAACGCGGCTTTGCCGGTTTCGATGGTGTGCTTGAGAGCGCGCCTTCGTTCATCCAGGCCATCATGAGGATGGCGCCTGAATCCACATCCTGAAGAATGGCGGGCACCAAGCCGTCGGCATTCCACTTCACGGTCAGATCGGTACCTGTTTCGATTGCTTTGTCGCTCACTGTACGTCCTCCCAATCGGGGACGCAGAGTGTAATCGGCGAGGGCAAACCTGCCAACGCACAAACCACATCAAGCGAGAATCTGCGGCACCACACGGGCCCCTTCCACGCCGGTCAGACGTTGATCGAGCCCCTGGAATTTGAAGGTGAACCGCTCATGATCCACGCCCAGATTGTTCAGCACGGTGGCGTTGAGATCGTTGATATGCACCGGATCGCGCACGATGTTGTAGCAATAATCATCGGTCACACCGTATTCATGACCCGCACGGAAGCCACCGCCGGCCACCCATGTGCTGAAGCATCGTCCGTGATGATCGCGTCCGTGATTGTCTTTGGACAACTGACCCTGCGTACCGAATTCGCCGCCCCAGATGACCAGGGTGTCGTCCAGCATGCCGCGTTGCTTTGAGATCCTTGACCAGAGCCGCAGACGGCTGATCGACGTCGTTACACTGACCGCGCAGATCTGCGCTGGGCAGATTGCCGTGCTGGTCCCAGCCACGATGAAACAACTGCACAAAGCGCACGCCGCGTTCGGCCATTCGCCGGGCCAGCAGACAGTTGGCAGGCAAACGTGCCGGGCTTTTTGCGCGTCGGTTCCATACATGCTCGAACGTGACTCCGGTTCGTCTGAAAGATCCATCAGATCCGGCACCGAAGTCTGCATGCGGAATGCCATTTCATATTGAGCAATGCGTGCCTGAATTTCCGGATCGCCCGTGGCATCACGCTTTGATTGAGCGCGCCGAAACCGTCAAGCATGGATCGCGACGCCGACGACCGGCATCGATTCCCGGGGGGATTCGACAGGTACAGCACCGGATCGCCCGCACTGCGAAAGGTCACACCCTGATGCTTCGGACGGCAGAAAGCCGCTGCCCCACAGCCGCGAATAAAGCGGCTGTGCCTTGGTCGGGCCGCCACCTGAAATCATCACCACAAACGCAGGCAGGTTCTCGTTCTTGCTGCCCAGGCCGTAACTCAGCCACGCACCCATCGAGGGTTTGCCGAGTTGCTGTGTGCCGGTGTTAATATAGGTAATGGCTGGATCGTGATTGATCGCTTCGGTGTGCATCGACTTGATGATGGTGATGTCATCCACGATCGACGCCATGTGCGGCAGCAGATCGGCGTTGACCCATCGCCCGCTCTGGCCGAACTGCTTGAACTCGAACATCGGCGCCACGCGAGGGAAACGTCCTTGGCCCGCTGGTCATACCGGTCAGATCGCTGATTGTTGCGAATGGAATCGGGCAGTTCTGTACCGTGGATCTCTCCTTGAGCAGGGCTTGTAATCGAACAGGTATCGATGCTGCGACGGAGCCCCCGCCTGATCAGGAACAGATAGATCGACACGCTTGGCATGGGCCGGTAATGCGGCAGGCAATCTGGCCTGAAGAGGTCGTCGAAGCGTTCATTGGCCGCGCAGTGTGCCGGCATCAAGTGATGCCGCCAGCCCCATGCGACGCCGGTCCGGCTGCGCTAAAGTCAGTTCACGCCAAGTGTCATCTGCAACAGTCGTTCGTGGATCGGATTCATCGGTTCATCCCTTCGTCAGGGTCTCATCACAGTTCAGAATCATGCTGGCGATCAACGTCCATGCGGCATGATCGGCCGCATCGATGGATTCATCGCGTTTGGACTCACCGAATGCGAGCAATTTTGCAGCGACATCAAGATCAGCCTTGAAGCGCGACAGATTGTCACGGTAAACCCCCAAAAGAATGTTCTGCTCAGCCGGCTTGGGCTTTCGACCCAGCACCAGACGATACAGATGTTCGATGCGCGATTCCGGCGCTCCCTGAGCTTCTTTGATCGTTCGCTGCGCCAGAAAACGCGCCGCTTCCACAAATTGCACATCATTGAGCGTGACCAGCGCCTGCAGCGGTGTGTTGGTGCGCGGCCGTCGAATGGCGCACTTCTCCCGTGTGGGCGCGTCAAAATGCGCATGCTCGGCGGAGGCGCCGACCGCTTCCAATACGTGTAAAGGCTTCGGCGATAAAGATTCTCACCCTTATCCTGCACAAAGCGCACATTGCCGCTGAGACTCACTTCATTCCACAACCCCGGTGGTTGATACGGCTTCACGCCCGGGCCGCCGATCGTCGGCACAAGCAGACCGCTGACCGCGAGGGCCTGATCGCGAATGAATTCGCCCTGCAAACGGAAGCGCGGCCCGCGAGCCAGCATCGCGTTGTCCGGATCCTGCTCGTAAAGTTCGGGCGTAACCACCGAAGCCTGACGATACGCGCAACTGGTTACGAAGCATCTGACGCATCAGACGCTTGACATCCCAACCGTGCTCGCGGAAATCCACCGCCAGCCAGTCCAGCAATTCCGGATGACTGGGATACTGACCCTGCGATCCGAAATCTTCGAGGGTTGAAACCAGACCACGGCCGAACACCAAATTCCAATAACGATTGACGGTCACACGGGCCGTCAACGGATGATCATCGCGGAACAACCATTGCGCCAACCCCAGACGGTTGGCCGGCGCCTCTTTGGGCATCGGCGGAAGGCTCGACGGCGTGCCAGGCTGAACCTTGTTTTCCGAAGGATGGTCATAGGCGCCACGCATCAACACGAATGTGTCGCGCGGTTTTCCCATATCCCGCATCACCATGACACTGGTCAGCGGCTTTGAAAGATCTGCCTCACGCGCCTTGAGCTTGGCATGCTGAGCCAACAGCTCCTTATAAGCCGCGTCTTCCTGATGAAGGTAGTGATCGCGAAGCGTCTTTTGATCAGCCTCTGAACGATCCACCGCCTGCTTGGCCAAAATCGGCCCCAGCACATCCTCGCCCGCCAGTGACTTCACTTCGGCTTCGGACAAGACGCGTGAATACAAACGCACTTCATCCAACTGACCTTTGAAGCGCGAGCCGGGATGACGCGACCCCAGATAGAGCGGTTTATCCGTGCGAATACTTTCGGACAATCCATCCTGCTCGATATTCCAATCCCATTTTTCGCCATTGACGTACAGCGTCACGCCCTGAGACTTTGAAGATCCGTCATACGTGACAAACACATGCTGCCATTCCTTGAGCTTGAGTTTTTTCTTCGAAGTTACTTTGATCGCATTGTCCGGCCACTGATGAATGATGTGGGCTGACATCGTTCCGCCGCTGAGGTACAGATCGTAGCCGCGATAACCGCCGGCATCATCCATCCTCGCAATGGCCGCTCCAGCCGAATTCGATTCCGGGTATACCCAGCATCCATAGGAGAACGCGTCTGTTTGTTCGAAGTTTCCAACGTCGCCCAGATCGACATAACTGCTGCCGTCAAACTTCAGGCCCTTGCCGAGTTTCCCGCTCACCCAACCCACTTTGCCCTTGAACTGCCCCTTCCGTTTTTCATCGACGCTGCAAACGACGGCTTTGTCTTTACCCTCATTGAGCGGGTAATACGCCAGCGCGTCCATCGGCAGACTGGACTGAAGCGCCGGATCCGATTCCGTATGCTTCAGCCATGCGACATATTCCGGCTCAGCCGCTTTCTCCCGATCCTTCATTTGCTGATCGATGACGCTTATTTCCTGGCGCACACCGGGCAACTGGGCTTCTTTTTCGGGATCCGGCAGACTGACCATGGGCTCAGCATTGCCATTGCGCGTCTGCATGCCGCCGTCGCTGCTGATATTGAAAAAAGCATAGTACTGGTAGTAATCGGTCTGAGAGATCGGATCGTACTTGTGCTCGTGACATTGAGCGCATTCCATCGTCAGACCCAGCCAGATCATCGAAGTGGTCTTCACGCGATCGACGGCATATTCCACACGGTATTCTTCAGCGATCGCGCCGCCTTCATCCGTCGTGCCGTTGTTGCGGTTGAAACCCGAGGCCACCTGTTGATCGAGCGTGGCATCGGGAATCAAATCTCCTGCCAACTGATCGGTGGAAAAATCGCGGTAAGGCTGATTCTGATTGAACGCGCGGATCACACCATCACGCCAGGCCCACATGTCGCGTGGCCCGTCGGCATGAAACACGCTGGTATCGCCGTAGCGCGATGCATCAAGCCAGTCGAGCGCCATGCGTTCGCCGTAATGCGGTGAGGCGAGAAAACGATCAACCATCTTCTCATACGCGTCACCACTTTGATCACCCACAAACGCGGCCACTTCATCCGGCGTCGGCGGCAGGCCGGTCAGATCGAGCGCCACACGACGAATCAACGTCGACCGATCGGCTTCGCGCACCGGCTTGAGACCTTCGCGATCCAGACGCACCGCAATGAAGGCATCGATGGGTTGACGCACCCACTTCGCATCAGACACTTTCGGGATCGCCGACTTCTTGGGTGCCACGAATGACCAATGCTCTTCGTATTCAGCCCCTTCTGCGATCCACTGCTTGAGCATCGCAATCTGGCGCGGCGCCAATATCTTGTTCGATGACTTGAGCGGCATGCGCTGCTCGGGATCGGCATGGGTGATCCGTCGAACCAGTTCACTGAGTTCCGGCTTGCCGGGTACGATGGCCACGCGACCTTCTTCAAGCGGCGCCAGCGCGCTGCCACGCACATCCAGCCGAAGCTTGGCTTCGCGGTGCCTGTCATCCGGACCATGACAGTGCCAGCAGTTGTCGGCCAGGATGGGTCGAATATCGCGGTTGTAAACGATGGGTGAGGGCAACGGCTTTTCAGCAGCTCCCACCGAAACGGCCAGTCCAAGCACGATTAAAATCATCAGTCGATGCATACAAAACTCTCCGTTCACTATCCGCACATCAGAGCCGAATATGTCTCGAATCACCTTATTTTTTTGACGCCACAATGCTTATGACATGATTTCCCGCACCGCCCGGGTGGGTTCCACCCCCGTCAGGGCCTGATCAAGGCCCTGAAATCCCCCGCCATTGAGTATCGTGGCATTCAGATCATCATATGCACCGGATCACGCACGATGTTGTAGCCGAAGTCATCGGTCTCCCCGTGTACCACACCCGGGCGGATGCCGCCGCCGGCCATCCATATCGTGAAGCAGCGCGGGTGATGGTCGCGACCGTAATTCTGCTTGCTCAGATTACCCTGCGAATAAATGGTCCGGCCGAACTCGCCGCCCCAGATCACCAGCGTGTCTTCCAGCAGACCCCGCTGTTTGAGATCCTGAATCAGTGCCCAAGCCGGCTGGTCGATATCACGCGCCTGGTTCGGCAGATCCCCCCCCACATTGCCGTGCTGATCCCAACCACGATGGAAAATCTGAGTGAAACGCACGCCGCGTTCGGCCATGCGCCGCGCCAGCAGACAACTGGCCGCAAAGGTTCCCGGCGTGGTGACATCCGAACCGTACATGTCGAGGGTGTGCTTCGACTCTCCTGAAATATCCGTCAGTTCAGGCACCGACGACTGCATGCGAAAGGCCATTTCGTATTGAGCGATGCGGGCACGCGTTTCAGGATCACCGATGGCCTGCGCCTGAGTCTGATTCAACTGCCCGAGCGCATCGAGCATGCGCCGACGCGTGGCCGACGTCACGCCATCGGGATTCGAGAGAAACAACACCGGATCACCCTGGGAGCGCAGCGCCACACCTTGATGTTTCGACGGCAGAAAACCGCTGCCCCACAAACGGTTGTAAAGCGCCTGCGCTTCCTTGCGACCGGTCCAGCTTGCGGTGAGTACCACAAAGGCCGGCAGGTCGGAATTCTCGGCGCCCATACCGTAACTGAGCCACGATCCGAGACTCGCCTTGCCCGGCAATTGATTCCCGGTGCAGATATAGGTGATGGCCGGATCGTGATTGATTGCTTCGGTATGCACTGTTTTGACAATGGCGATGTCATCCACCATGCGCTTGTGAAACGGCAGCAGTTCACTGATGGTCGCACCACTTTGACCACATTGTTCAAATGCAAATTTCGAAGGCGCAATCGGGAAACGCTTCTGGCCACTGGTCATGGTCGTCAGGCGCTGTCCGCGCCGGATGGATTCAGGCAGATCCTTGTCGTACCAGTCTTCCATCTTCGGTTTGTGATCGAACAGATCCATCTGACACGGCGCGCCGGCCATGAACAGATAAATGGCTCGTTTGGCGCGAGCCGCAAAGTGCGGCAATCCGGGAAGACCTCCGGTCGCCAGCGTCGATGCCGATGCGGTCGACGCCGCCGGCAACAGTGAGGCCAGCGCCGCCGTCCCCAGGCCGTAAGCGCCTTGCTTGAAAAAGTGTCGGCGCGTCTGCGTCTGCATGTGTTCATGAAATGGGTGCATGGGTCATTTATCCCTTGGTCAGAACTTCGTCGAGATTCAGAATCAGGTTGCTGATCAGCGTCCACGCCGCAAGATCTGCGGGGTCCAGTTTTTCATCCGGCTTTATTTCGCCGATCTGAATCAACCGCTTTGCCGACTCGGCATCGGCTTTGAACACGGCCAGATGATCGCGATACGCCGCTTCAATCACGTCGCACTCTGCGGCAGATGGCTCACGCGCCGTGGCCGACTCGAACAGAAAACCAATGCGATCCTGCACGCTCGGCCCCGCTTCGCGCATCGCACGCTGTGCAAAAGTCCTTGCGCTTTCCACATACTGCGGATCATTCATCGTCAGCAGCGCCTGCATCGGTGTGTTGGTCCGCTCGCGACGCACGGCGCAAGCTTCACGCGATGGCGCGTCGAAGGTCGTCATCTGCGGTGGCGGCGCCGTGCGCTTCAAGAAGGTATACAGGCCGCGACGATGCACTTTCTCTGTGCCGGTATCGGCGACAAACTGCGCCGTATTCGAACTTGAATAACCCACCGCCCGCCACAATCCCGCAGGCTGAGGCGGTTTCACACTCGGGCCGCCCTGCTTCTCCACCAGAAGGCCGCTGAGCGCCAGCGCCTGATCACGAATCATCTCCGCATCCAGGCGGAAGCGCGGCCCGCGCGCCAGCAATCGGTTTTCAGGATCCTTGGCCAGCTTCTCAGACGTCACGCGCTGGCCTGCCGATACGTAGCGCTGGTGACCAGTTGCTTCATCAACTGCTTCACATCCCAACCGCGCTCGCGGAAGTCCACCGCCAGCCAATCGAGCAACTGCGGATGACTCGGCCATTCCCCTTGCGCGCCGAAATCCTCGGCGGTTTTCACCAGACCGATGCCGAACAACTGCTGCCAGAAACGGTTGACGGCCACACGGGCCGTAAGTGGATGCGCCGGATCCACCAGCCACTGCGCCAGTCCGAGACGATCCTGCGGCGAACCTTCTTTCATGGCGGGCAACGCGGATGGCGTATGCCGCTGCACCGGATCTCCCTTCTGATCGTATTGTCCGCGCAGCAGCACAAAGGCTTGTTTGGGATCCTTCATTTCAGAGGCGACCAGCGAAGTCGGCACATTGTTTGCCAATTCCTGTTCGCGCCGGCGTGTTTCAATCAGTTGCGCATCCAGATCGCGCCACTGCGGCCAGTGATCACGACGATAGTAATCGCGTACCACACCCGTCTGATCCGCATTGCGATTCAGTGCGGGAACCCCGAGAGCCGCCACGACCGCCTGCGGCAAACCGCCGACACGTTCGCCCGTCACTTTGAAGTAAAAACCGGATGCACCGCCACCGTTGACGATCTTCATCAACAGATGATTGGTTCCGGGATTCAACTCCAGTGTGAGTTTTTCCTGATCAGCGGCAGCGCCCCGATAGGACTCGTTGTGCAACATGCGCCGACCGTTGATCCAGACTGAAATCGTGTCGTCACTGCCCAGCGACAAATCCACTTCGCGGCGCGAGGGTGATTCGATGGTGCGATACAAGTAGGTGGCGGCATTGTCTCGCGTCTTAATCGTCTGGACGGCACCATCCTTGTATTGATCGCGTTTGCGCCACTTGCCCGCCTTGTACAAATCTTTGACGTACTGCCGGCCCAGATCGACTTCCACTTCGGGCTCGAACACGCGATTGAACGCGTCTTTCGCGGTGGCAGCCGGATAAGGCCCGAGTTCATGCCACCCCCCCCATACCACCGGCTGCGTATCGCCCACGGCTGATTCATCGGCCGTCAGCGCCAGGCGAAAGCGCCCGATGGCATGCTGACCATGCGGCGATTCGTGAGCCAGACGGAATCGCAATTCCGTACCCCCTGGAAATCCAAACGGTTCGGCCGCCACGAAAATCGCTGATCGATTTTCGCGTTTCTGATTGCCATCGACAGCCCACCCGGTGGCCGGATCGGCATCAATGGCATGGCTGATTAAAAAATCCTTCTGTTCGTAATCGCCGCTGGCCGATGCCCAGCGTACGGCGACTTTCTTGGTGGGATCTGCAACCGATACTGCTTCGAGCGCAAAGTCACTGAGCACGAAATTACTGTTCGAGGCGCGACCTGCGCCTTGGTTCGGCAAGCTCTCATGGGTCAGCGCTTCGAGACGAACAGCTCGCAGACCGGTCTGATCCGTGCGTGTCACAACGTGATAGGTGTCTTGGGATGGATTCTCACCCGAAGCGAGAATCGAATGATCTTCAAGCCGTGTCAGCGTGGATCCTCCCGTGGAACGCTGCGTTTCAGCTTGCGCCACGCGCCAACGCTCAGCCTGGCGCGTGGCTTCGGCGGCTTCCCACTGCGCCTGCGCGGCATCCAGATCGGGCATGGGCGCTCGCATCTGAGTTTCCAGACGCACAATCGCCTGCTTCGCTTCTTCGAGCTTCGCTCTCTGGTCATCGCTGTAAACGCGAATCACCGGTGCCGGATCTTTCTTGTTGCCATCCAGTGGATTGGCGTCGAGGCTGTTGAAGTATGCGAACAGCGCATAAAAATCCTTCTGTGTGAACGGATCGTATTTGTGATCGTGACAAACCGCAACCCAACGTCTGACCGAGAAACACGGTGCCGAAAGTCTCCACACGATCCACCACATTGCGCACGTAGACTTCTTCGCTGATCGAGCCGCCTTCACTGGTGGTCACATGGCATCGATTGAAACCTGAGGCCAGTTTCTGTTCG
>CALOAZ010000138.1:0-5940 GCA_942491355.1 uncultured Phycisphaeraceae bacterium | reverse complement strand
TTGATGCTCCGGATGAGCAGTTGGCGCAATGGCTTGCACAGAATCCGGATGCCCGCGCCGCTTATGTCGAACACCAGATTTTCGACACGCTCCTGATGGAGGAATTCGGCGGCGCATCCATGCCCTTGCTGACGCCGACTCCTGCGGTTTCACGCTGGCAGATGATGCGGCCCATACTCGCTTCGGCGGCCATGGTCCTGCTGGGGATCAGCCTGTCGCTTCTGCTGCTGCCCACCGATACATCCCGTCTGCCCGAAATCGGATCACTCACCGCTGAAATCGACAGCCACTGGGCCGAAGGCGCGGCCCCTGAAAACAATCGCATTCTGCCCAATCGCCCACTGCGCCTGGAACGCGGTCTGGCCGCCATCACACTCACCCATGGCGTTGAACTGATTCTCGAAGGCCCATGCCGACTCACCGCCACAGGGCCGGATCAAGTCAACCTGCAGCGCGGTCGGATCAGTGTCCAAGTCCCGGCCCATGCAAAAGGCTTTGCGGTCCAGACCGGCAAAGCGCGTATTGTCGATCTGGGCACTGCCTTCGGCGTCCATATCGATGCCTGGGGAGCCACCCATCTCGATGTTTTCGAAGGCCGTGTCGAAGCCCATCTGCCCACAGCTCAATCCTCACCCAAACGCGTACTGCTGCTCAGCGCCGGACAAGCCATCAGCATTGAGTCGGATGTCATCGAAACACGCACGACCGATCAAGCAAGCTATTGCCGCCAACTGGATCCGATGACTGCCGCCCGCACCCTTGATCTGCTCGATATCGTGGCTGAAGGCGACGGCATGGGTGAACGCCATGACCGTGGCATTGAACCTCATACCGGTGAGCGCACCAGTGCATGGTGGCAGGATCATGCCACCGTGGGCGACGGTTCATACATCCCGGTGCCATGGCATGCGATGGTGGATGGTGTTTTCGTTCCGATCGCGTCACAAGGTCCGGTCACGCTGGATTCAGCGGGTCATCGGTTTGCGGGATTCCCCGCGACCAATGCGTATTTCGTCAGCCCGATTTGGTCGTTACGACCTCATCTGGCTTCGGATCATGCCGCAGACGAACCCATGAAAAACTGGGTCAAGGATGCACGCGAAAGTCGCAAGGTCAATCCACAAGGCCGTGGCATGCTCGCCATCCATTCCAATGCGGGCATCACGTTCGATCTCGCTGCCATCCGCAAAGCCAATCCGGGATGGCATGTCGCGCGATTCCGAGCCACAGTCGCCAACGTGCATGGCCAGATCGGCACACCCACCAAACCCCGTCAGTCCGGCGATGCATGGGTCTTCGTGGATGGCCAGAAGCAATTCAAGAAACTCGATTTCACACGTTTCGACGCTCCGGATGAAATCAATATTTCACTCGATCCAAAAGCACGCTTTCTCACCCTTGTGGCCACAGACGCCGGCAATGCTCACAACAACGATCAGATCGTGTTCGGTGATGCCCGTCTCGAATTGAATCTGGCTCAGCCGGTGCCTTCGGAGAATCACTGAGATGAAGCTCGTTCCCAACGCATACATCACTGCCGTGCTGATCGTGATCGCCGGAGCCAGCCTGGCCGCCACCGGCTTCGAAGATCGCATCAAGCCCGAGGATCAACAGCACTGGTGCTTTCAACCCATTGCGAATCCAAATCTCCCGCAAGTGCGCGATGCAACATGGTGCCGCAATCCCATTGATCAATTCATTCTCGCGCGTCTTGAACAAACCGGCATCGTCCCTTCACCCGAAGCGGATCGCCGCACACTGATCCGTCGTGCTTCGCTTGATCTGATCGGACTGCCGCCCACCCCTGAACAAGTGGATGCATTTCTCAATGATCAGCGCCCTGACGCATGGGAACATCTGATTGATACACTTCTGGCCTCACCGCATTACGGCGAGCGATGGGGACGTCTCTGGCTCGATGTGGTGCGCTATGCCGAGAGCGACGGGCACCGGCAGGATGCTTATCGCCCGCACACTTGGCGCTATCGTGACTGGGTGATTCGCGCCCTCAATCAAGACATGCCGTATGACCGCTTCATGGCTTGGCAGATCGCCGGCGATCAACTGGCTCCCGAATCGCCCGATGCTCACATCGCGACCGGATTTCTTCGCTTGTGGCCCTATGAATACAACCAGCGCGATGTAAAACGACAGTGGTCCGAAATTCTCAATGACGTCACCGATGTGACCTCTGATGCTTTTCTCGGCCTGAGCCTGGGTTGCTCGCGCTGCCACGATCACAAATTCGATCCGATCCTGCGCGAAGATTACTTCGGTCTGCAGGCTTTCTTTTCAGCCATTTTGCCCGACGACGATCTTGTGGCCGCCACACCGGCCCAGCGCCATGACTACGACCAGGCCATGGCGACATGGCTCGACCGCACCGCATCCATTCGCGATGAAATTGAAGCGATTCGCGCCCCGATTCGTCATCGCGAGGAAAAAGCGGCCTTCACCAAATTCCAGGAAGATATTCAGGCCATTCTGGCGGTTGATCGCGAAAGCCTGACACCCACCGACCGACAGATTCGCGACCTGTCTTACCGTCAATTGCTCGAAACACATGCCAAGGTCGACAGCAAGATCAAAGACGACGCGCGCAAACGATTTGAACAACTGACCGAACAACTCAAGACCTTTGAACATCTCAAACCCGCAGCTCTGACTCCGATCGAAGCCGTCCGCGATCTCACCGGACCCGCCCCCGTCACACTCATCCCGGGGACCGATCGCGCGGTGGAACCCCGCTTCCTTGCGGTCCTGGGCAATGGTCCGGCAGCGCAGCTTGATCCATCAGGACGTCGCGCCACACTGGCCCGATGGATGGCCGATCCCGCCAACCCGCTCACACCCCGCGTGATCACGAACCGCGTCTGGCAGCAGCATTTCGGGGTTGGCCTGACTTCCACCTCCAATGATTTCGGCCATCAAGGCGAAGCGCCCACCCATCCGGAACTCCTGGACTGGCTCAGTCACCAATTGATCACCCAAGGATGGCGTCTCAAGACACTGCATCGATTGATCATGACCTCGGCCACCTATCGCCAAGCCGCCGACACGCCAACCAGCGAGACCGCACGTTCTTCCGATCCGGACAATCAACTGCTGTGGCGCATGCGTGTGCGCCGTATCGAATCCGAACTCATTCGCGATGCCATGCTCGCCGTCTCAGGCGATCTGGATGTTCGCATCGGCGGCGCGTCGGAAGGCGCCAAATCGATGCGCCGTTCGGTGTATCTCCAGCAGCGTCGCAATCAGCGCCCGGAATTCCAGGATGTGTTCGACGGCCCGGATGGATTCAACAGTTGCGCCCGACGCGAAGTCACCACCACAGCACCTCAGGCCCTTCTGATGCTCAATGCCCCATGGACCATTCAGCGCGGCGAGCATCTGGCCAAACAACTTGACTCGGCCTCCAACACGCTTGAGCAGCGCATTGAAACGGCTTATCAAAAATCTCTTTCACGGCCTCCCTCCAAAACAGAACTCGCGCAAGCCGTGGCGTTCATCACCACACAACGCGATCTGATTTCCGGCAGGCGCGCCAATCCCATTCGACTCGAAGCGTTTAAAGCCACAAAGCGCCGTGCCCTATCCGTCCGAAGCAATCAGCCCGAAGATCACCTGCGCCTGGCGCCCAATCCTGAACTGCCGAAAACGGATTTCACCATCGAAGCCATCATTCAACTCGAATCGATGTACGAAGATGCCTCGGTCCGCACCATTGCTTCGCGCTGGATCGGCCATCAGAGTCAGCCGGGATGGTCTTTCGGCGTCACCAGCCAGAAATCGCGCTATCAGCCCGGCAATCTGATCTTTCAGTTTGTCGGCGACGAAGCCACCGGGCGCCGTGCTTACGAAGTGATTGCCTCGGATTTGCGCATTCAGATCGGTCGTCCCTATTATGTGGCCGCTTCGGTCAAATTGGCTGATACCACCCCCTCGGGCATCACGTTCTACACCCGCGCTCTGGATGATCCGAAGGCGATCCTGGAATCTGCCGCCGTCGCCCACCAGGTCACCGGCGGTATTCATGCCGCCGCCGATCTGGTCATTGGCGGCCGCCATCAGATTGATCGTCACACATGGCATGGCCTGATCGGCGAAGTACGCCTGAGCAAGCCGCACTCACCGCAAACCAACTGCTGATCGGCGAACAGCTCCCCCCTCTCCTGCACTGACAGGCCACTGGCGATTCGGCGACCATCCGTTGCAAGACATCTCTTCACGCAGCATGCATCTGAGCCGCCGCGACGAAGGTTCGCCCGCCGAAGCAGCCGAGCGTGAAGCCCTCGCCGACTTCTGCCATGCCTTGATGAATCTGAATGAATTCGTCTACATCGATTAAGGATCGCCGCCATGCCTCAAGCACAATCACATATCGAACAGCCCGTCTCGCGTCGCGATTTTCTGAATCGTGCCGGCGCAGGCTTCGGATCACTGGCACTTGCCGGCATGCTCGCCGACTCGGCACGCGCCGACGCTCTCAATCCACTGGCGGCGCAACCGGGGCATTTTCGTCGGCGTGCTAAAAGCGTGATCTTTTTGTTCATGGAAGGCGGCCCCAGCCATATCGATCTTTTTGATCCGAAACCGGAACTCGATCGCCTTGCAGGCCAGAAACTGCCCGACTCGATTCCCCGCGTCATCACCGCCATGGGCGAAGACAATAGCCCCCTGCTCGGCTGCAAACGCAAATGGAAACAACACGGTCAATCCGGCATGTGGGTGTCGGACTGGTTGCCGCATACCTCAAAAATCGTGGATGACATTGCACTCGTGCGATCCTGCTGGGCCAACGGCCTCAATCACGCCGGCGGTGGTCTGCCAGATGAATACCGGATAGATCCTCAGCGGCCGCCTGAGTCTGGGAGCATGGGTGAGTTACGGCCTCGGCACTGAAAATCAAAATCTGCCTTCGTTCGTGGTCCTGCGCGATCAAAAAGCCATGGTGGCCGGCGGACCGCGCAACTGGGGCACGGGTTTCATGCCCGCCTCCTTTCAAGGCACCGATATTCAGATCGGCGATGAGCCCATCCGCAACCTGCCCAATCCGAAGGATCTCGGATAAACCGCCATGCGCAAAGCTTGAGCTGATCGAATCAGCTCAATCGCCGGCACGCCACAACACGCGCACACCAGCCGACCTTGAAGCCCGCATCAATGCCTACGAACTGGCCTACCGCATGCAGACCGAAGCCCTGAAGCCGTGGACCTTGCAGAAGAACCCCAAGAGACCCGCAAGCTCTCACGGGCTGGATCAGAAAGATACCGACATGATTGGCCGCAGTGCTGCCTGATGGCGCGACGTCTGGTCGAACGCGGCGTGCGCTTTATCCAGATCTATTGCGGCTCCGGCAGCAAATGGGATGCGCACTCGGGCATCGAAAAAAATCACGGCGGCTTGTGCAAAGCCAGCGATCAACCGATCGCAGCACTGGTGATGGATCTGAAACAACGCGGGCTGCTCGAAGACACGCTGGTGATCTGGGGCGGTGAATTCGGTCGTACCCCCATGAGCGAAAAAGGTGACCGGGCGCGATCACAATCCCACGGCTTTACGATGTTACGCGTTTGCCGGAGGCGGCGTCCGCGCTGACCATCGGCACCACCGATGATTTTGGCCTGCACGCGATCGAAGACCGGGCTGCACATCCACGATATTCACGCCACCATGCTCCAGTACCTGCTGGGCCTGGATCACATGCCCTGACCTATTGCACAAAGGTCGCCCTCGAACGACCCACCATCAACGAAGGCGACCCCATCGCCGGCCTTTTCGCGTAAATCCGCCGCCAAACGGCCTGACATTCTGTCGCCGACCTAAAACCGCCCCCAAAACACCTGCAACGGGCTTTCGGCTATCATGTTCCGCTTCACGCCCAACGACGGGCATTCACCCTTTCCTGAGAGTTCGCCATGCGTCACCTGCTCTGGATT
>CALOAZ010000137.1:0-3509 GCA_942491355.1 uncultured Phycisphaeraceae bacterium | reverse complement strand
TCAACGGCGTGAAGGCACACACGAACCAGATCATCAATCAGGTCTGGGGTGGCGCCAACTCCGGCATCGATGGCGGCAATGACGGCGGTCGCGGCATCACCGACCGACCCGGCGGACTCAAGCTCCAGAACGAAGGCCACGACGTGCGCTATCGCAACATCTGGATCAAGACACTGGATCTCGAAAAGCCTGTTACGGATTTCGAAGAACCGAAAATGAAGGATTGATGCCGCCGGTCGTTCAAATCCACATCAAACTGTCCAGAAACAGAACCCTCTATGGATCACTTCCATAGAGGGTTTTCAATGCATTGGATCATCTGATGACATCGCGACACATCACGCCATCATTCCGAATCCCGACAGCCTGCCTGCTGTTACTGATGTTCAGCGGCGTCGCTGCTGCAACCGTTCATCACGTGGCGCCGGGCGGCCTGCCGACGAATACCGGCACTGAGGTTTCGCCATGGGATATTCAATCGGCATTGTCGGGGCAGCACGCGATTGCGCCGGGTGACACAATCGCGATCAGGGAAGGCGTGTATCGTCATCCGGATCGCACCTGGCACAGCAAGGGATTCGAAATCAATCTGCAAGGAACACCGGACAAACCCATTCATATCCGACCGGCCAACGACAAACGCGTCACACTCGACGGCAAAGTCGAAGTCAAACCCGAAAGCGCTCACCTCTGGCTGTGGAATCTGGAAATCACCGTCTCCGAAACCGAAAACTGGAACCGCCGCACGACGGCGGGCGGCGCCGAACCCGATCCACCGGCCACGCTCCCGCAAGGCGGGTTCAATATCCTCGGTGGTGTCGGCTGCAAATACATCAACCTGACCATCCACGACATGGCGGCCGGCGTGGGCTTTTGGCGCGGCGCAGCCGATTCGGAAATGCACGGCTGCCTGATTTACAACAACGGATCGATCGGACCCGACCGCTATCACGGCCCTGGAATCTACACACAGAATCAAAATGGTCACCGATGGATCACCGACAACATTCTTTTCGGTAATTACTCCACCACCCTTCAAGCCTACGGCAGCAAAGCCGCTTACGTCGACGGATTTCAGATCATCGGCAACATTGCCTTTGCGCCGGTGAAGGCCGGTCAACGGGCACAAATTTTGATCGGCGGCGATCGACCGAGTCGCGACATCACCGTGCGCGAAAATCTGCTTTATGAAGTACCGCTGCAGATTGGCTACACCGCGCCTCATAATGAGAATGCGGTGGTGCACGACAATCGTATTGCCCGTGCGGGCATGAGCATCAACAACTTCAAACAAGTCGATCAGCAGAACAATCTCGTCTGGAACGACTCAAACATTCCCGCAGATCGAGATGCGGAAATCTTCCTCCGCCCCAATCACTACGACAAGAAACGAGCCCATCTCGCGGTTTTCAACTGGAAGCGACAACCGCAGATTGCCGTCGACTTGACACCGTTTCTGAAACCCGGCGACAAGTTCCGCGTCGTCAATGCTCTGGATTATGACGGCCCACCGGTTGCTTCAGGGGTCTATTCAGACAAGCCCGCCATACTGCCTATGCCCATAGAGCCACGCACTGACCACGGTGCTTTTTGCGCATTCATTGTGTTCATCCGATAGTTGCCGCCGATCATGCCCGGGCCCTCGCCTGACATGACAGGCTGATATTCCATCATGCAAAGAGACTGCCCAGCCGAAACCGGGCAGTCTCTTGCTCTTATCGTTAACGCTTCGACCCGCTTCGCGCGACCGATCAGCACAAGCCGTAGACGTATTGCGTCAGATAGGAAATCTGAACGCCATCTTGCTGAATCTGCCAAGTGTTCAGATCGCGCATCGAAATCATGCCGCACAATCCCTCCGCCGGATCCTCGACCGGAAGATGGCGCACATGCCAATGCTCCATGATCTCGCGAACTCGATCAAGATCCGTTTCCGAATCACATCGAATCACGCGACGGGTCATCACCGACGACACTGGCGTGACCGCGGGATCCAGTTCCATCGAAATGACCCGGCGGAGCAGATCGCGCTCCGAAACGATGCCCACCGGCCGATCGTCGCGCACGACGACCAGCGCTCCGATGCGCCATTGGTTCATGGCGCGCGTGGCCTTGATGACCGACGCGTCTTCATCGATCGTATACACCTCGTTATGCTTCTTTTCGTTCAACAAATCCTGTGCGGTATACATGAATGGCCTCCTCGTTCATGGGGACATGAAGAAGACCGGATCGTCGGCCCGCACAAGCACCGCGGAACGCGGTCCTGATTGCTGACATCAATGGTGCGCAAAACAGAGCCATTCGTCAAAAGATTTTTGGCCACATCTCATTCGTGCAAAATTTCACTACTGCGAAGTGACTCATTGCTGTCACCGCCTCGATCGAAAAATAAATCGCGCATCATTTGTATTTTGTTTTATCGCAATAGGTTTATAGCGCCGTGTCGATTTTCCGAAACCCTGACGTCGAATTCACTTGAGTTTCAACCCGAGGAGGATCAGAAATCCGGCACCAACCACCGCCGGCACAGCCGACAAGACGACGACCGCCAACACACCGCAGCGCCACGAACTTGGGTTCTGCATTTCCAATCCCGCCAATCCTGTCCCGAAGGCCAAAATGGCAAACACACTCAGCGCTACCATGACATAAAGCGCATCACCCAACCCCTCCCAGCCGCCGCGCTTCGGACCCAGCCCCAAATACAGCGCCGTTACCACCGCCAAACCAAAAAACACCATCGACAGAATTCCAAGCATGCTTTTATTCATCAACACAAAGGATCCGGCGCAACAAAGTGCATACTCGGAAAGACCGCTCCGCGCTGACAAGCCGATGGGTGTACAGAGTCAGCAATGGTTTTCGAGATCATCATACAGGACAATGGGCTCCGGCTTGCTTTAGAATCGTAACCTCAGATGTTCGATCACGGACATTGATTTTTCTTGCCGAGAGAATCAACCCATGCAACTGCAAACCCGGTTATGTCTGATCACCCTGTTCTGCCTGATCTTGATTCCGGTCGCCCTGGCCGACGATGCGCCCTTCACGCGCATCCGCGATGTGATCTACCATCGCAAACACGGCACGGCGCTGACGCTCGACGTGTTCGCGCCTGCAAAGCCCAATGGCAAGAGCGTGATTTACGTGGTGAGCGGCGGCTGGTATTCGTCACACAATTTCGACGGCTTGATTCCCCTGCTGCGCCCCATCATTGATCGCGGCTACACCGTCTTCCCGGTGGTCCACGGCAGCCAGCCGAAATTCACGCTCCCCGAAATTCTGCAGGACATGCATCGTGCCGTGCGTTTCATCCGAACGCATGCCGATGAATACAAAATCGATCCGGAACACATCGGCATCTGCGGCGCATCGGCCGGCGGTCATCTGTCGCTGATGCAGGCCGTGGCCGGTACGCCGGGCGATCCGAATGCCAAGGATCCGGTTGAACGCGCCTCGAGCCGCGTGCAGGCGGTCGCGTGCTTTTTTCCGCCGACTGATTTTCT
>CALOAZ010000136.1:0-8382 GCA_942491355.1 uncultured Phycisphaeraceae bacterium | reverse complement strand
CGGCCCATCTCTGTATTGCTGGTCATACGGTCAACGCATGAGAAATAGGCTTCCGTAATTTTTGGGTTGGAAAAATCAATGGAGCCGTCAATATCTATCAGAATTGAAGCCGTTTCGGTATTGGATGTCAGGCGGGAAATACTGTTAAAATAAACCACGGTTGTAGCATCGTTGAACATAAAGACTTGTTGGTATTCTCTGTAGAGTTTTCCACGTTCGGTATTTGAGCTCAACTTTGAAATGGCTGAGCAAACGGCCATAATGTCATTTTCGCTGAGTTTATAGTTGTCAAGCAAGGCCTCAAAATACAAGGAGAGCAGGCGCATCGTTTCGCCGCAGATTGGGCAGTTGGGCATTTCGTTGTCTTGCACCCAGTAAGGCATGCCTGTCAGTTTGTCGCCGGGCTTGGCTTCGGGAATCATTTCCAGAACATCTTCATCGAGGCCGACAAACGATGCGCCGGTTTCCTTCAATGTAAGCGTGATCGTGGAACCCGCCGTGAATTGAGTTTCCAGGCCGTACAGCGCGTGGTCTGAAGAGGACGGGTAGTCGTCCATCGTCGTCCAGGATTCAATCGGTTTGGACGTGAACACCTCCAGCGCCGCCGGAGCTTGCGCCACAGCGCCGGAACCCGTTTCGGTTAGCCGTCGCGCTAAATGGGTTTTGCAAAACGGTTCGGGCAGATCGTCGTGCCTGCAGTAGAAAAGCTGCACGAGGCCTGCGCCGTATTGAGCGCTTAGTGTTTCGGGCAGATCAGTCATGTTCAGTTGCAGCAAAAACGCCATCGGCTCGCCGCATTCGCCGCAGCACGGCCAGGCTTCGCCTTCGGCAAGCCAGGGCAGGCCGCCGAAACGCGAGCCGGTCGGTGCGCCCGGGCCTTCGCTGGTGACGGGTTTCCACGACGTCACGCGCCGGCACCGGCACCAATCCATGACGGCGTCTGGGACATGGGCGGTGGTGTGATCTGAGCGCGGCGGGTGAGGATCATCCGTTGCAAGTTGGATGCGGCGGCGATGGCTCCATTTCGTGATGCGCCAAATCAGCGCCGCCACGACGGCGAAGGTGATCGCATTGATAAGCCATTTCATGCAGGCGCTCCGCGAATCGGTATGGATGGATTAATGAATGATGCGCGGCCCATTTTCAGGCGATATCCACATGCAGGCAATGCCTATTGCGGAAGCTCTTCGGCAGATGGCTCAGATGGCTTCGCCAAAATTCCTGTGCGGGCGGGCAAGTGTTCAATCCCCCTCACCCGGCCTCTCCCCCTTCGAGAGGGAGAGGGGTTTGGAGAGCGCCATCGGCGCGTCGTCGGGTCGAAATTCGGTGTCGAATTCATGGTATTTCGAGATAAGATGACCTGCTCATGAGTCTGCACGGTGATCGAGTGCCCGCCGATGGCGAGAAAGCGAGCGAATGCAATGAAAGGATTTTTCAAGATTTCACGGCGTCTGTGCGGGGCTCTGTGCTTGTGCATTGCAAGTGTTGCGGTGTGTTCGTTGGCTCGGGCTGAAAACCCACCGGCGCTTTTGTCGACAGTGGATGGCGTGCCGGTGCGTTCTGCCCAAGCCTCTGACGGGCCCGTGATGCCGATCAAAATCAAGATGTTGTCGGGAAAGACATGGACGCTGAATGTCCATGGCGACACATCGATTTTGAAGGTCAAGGAGTTGATTCACGGCGCAGCAGGCATCGAGCCCGAAAAACAGCGATTGATTTTCGCAGGCAAGCAATTGGAAGATGAGCGCACATTGAAGGATTACAACATCCAGAAAGAATCGACGCTTCACCTGGTGGTTCGGTTGCGTGCGATAACGCCGGTGCCGGGTTATCCGATATCGGTGAAAATATCCGCTGAAAAGGCTTTCAAGATCAAAGTGCTGGGCGACATGCCGATCCGAAAAATCAAGGAGCTGATACGCGATACGGAGGGATTTGACCCGACAAAACAGCGATTGATGTATGACGACAAGCCGCTTGAAGACGAACGCACGATCGATGATTACAAAATCGAGAAAGACGCGGTGATCCAGCTTGCGCTGCAATTGAATCCGCCGCCGTCTCCGGTCGAGGGTTATCCGATCACGATCGAGATGCTGGGTCCAATTCAGTTCGCATTGAAAGTTCAGGGGGGCATGTCCATACGGCAACTCAAGGAACTGATTCGAGATCACCGGGGCTTTGCCCCGGAGCGCCAAAGCTTGATTGTGGAGAGAACGCGGCTGAAAGATGAGAAAACACTGGATGATTACAACATCAAACGAGATTCATCGATTTTTCTGGCGATCGTGATCCCGAACAGAGAATAGGGGCGTCTGCGAAGCCGTCACTCGCGAAACATCGCGCCGTAAGGCGATCGGCAGAACGCGATGAAATCCAGTTCTTCCTGGCGCACGTAGCCGGTGTGCGGCATCTGACCGGTGAGCACCAAGTCTGCCACGGCGGCGGCGCTGGAGGCGGTGATCAACTGGATGGCCGAATACTTCCGGCCGTAGCGCTCGCCGCTGCGCACCGTTTTGGTGTACGTCTGCTGGGTGAGCACGCCGCCTTTCTGGCCGACCACCGATACGAGTACGACCACGCGATCCTGCTGCGTGGCAGGCACGGCCGATTCGAGAATCTGCTTGAGGATGTTGCGGTATTCATTGAGTTTCAGGTCGAACATCAGAAACTTCATCAGGTCGCGATGCCCCACGTAGCGGATCGTTTTGTAATTGAGATGCTTCGCCTTGCCGATCATCGATTGAGCCAGCGTGCCCAGACCGCCTGAGGTGTTGAACGCTTCGTACTCCACGCCGTCGATCACCAGGCGCTCGTAGCCTTCCAGGGGTTCGACGCGCTGCAATTTGCCGTCCACCACGGCTTCGCACGGGTTGCCGTATTCGTTGATCAGGCCGTCTGTGGACCAGGTCAGGTTGTATTTGAGGGCATTGGTGGGATTTTCAGGCAATGCGCCCACGCGCAGATGCGCCCGGTCGATGCTTTCGTACCCGGCCATCAGGTGCGCCGCGACGATCTGGATGAAGCCCGGCGCGATGCCGCAGCGCGGCACGAAGTAGTGCGGCGTATCACGCGCCAGTTCCACGATCGCGTTGCCGGTCTCCACATCTTCGGACATGTCGATGTAACTGGTGCCCACTTCGGCAGCCGCGGTGGCGATCGGCAGATTGCAGAAATGCGGGCAGCAGTTAATGGTGATCGTGGCGCCTTCGATGGCCTTGCGCAAGGCGCCGGCATCCTGAACGTCCAGGCCTTGAACGGACTGCGCCGCATCACCGACGTTCCGCCGGGCGGCCGCCTCATCGGCATCGCAGACATGCACCGGATAACGTTCGGAAAGCAGGCGCACCACCAGTTGCCCGATTTTTCCGGCGCCGATCACCACGACCTTCTGAGAATCTGACATGCAATCACTCGTTTCGAGGTGTTGTTGAAGAACCGAAGCGCTGTGCAATGAAAAAAGATCGGTGTCTGTCGGTCAATTCATGGCCTGGCGCTCGGGGTTGACCTCCCGGATGATCTGACTCACCGCTTTCTGGTTGAATCCCTTGAAGCCTTCGCGCCGCTGAAGGTTTTCCAGATGACTGCCCACGGCGCCGTGCTTGGCGATGCGCTCGTACGCTTCGGTGCCGAGGGCTCCGCGCTCATGCAATTGCCGCAGGCGTTCGGGATCGACCGGCCACAGCGCGCCTTGCGTGAAGGCCTGGCGCAGATGCGGAAAATCGCTGAACGGATTCATGGTCTGCACGCCTGCCGATGCAAGATCGGTCCGAAGCTGGTCGAAATCGAACTGCGCCTCCAGGTGGTGCATGCCGGACTTGAGCAATGATTCACCGTGCAGGGCGCACCAGAGACCGATGGTGCCGGGTTTTTGAAGATCGGTCATCGGCTCCGATGCGAAGTCGACCTGGATATCCTCCGGCTTCAGATCCACGTCCGCAAAGATCACCAGGCCGGCCCCGGGCTGTTCCATCACCTGCGCGCCCCAGCCGGCTTCTTCGCCGGCGTAAAATCGTTCGCGCTTGAGAAAACCCATCGCACCGAGCACGTCGATCAGCCAGCCGAAACAGCGCCGGCTCGATCGGAAGGTGTGGTGATCGTGATTCGCCCAGCCCAGACCCAGCGCATTCTGGCGCTGGTATTGCAGATGTCCGGCTGCATTGCGCGCCTGCCAGTAGCGCCGTTCGGCCTCCATGAAAATCCACGCCGACCGGTCGGCGCCCAGCGCAGCGCTGAGCCGACGGGCCAGTGCCAACGTCTGGTCCAGCACTTCGGGTGTGATCTCCAGCGGGCGCGGGCGCGACAGGCAGTCTTCCAGCGCCCGCAGATAAGTGTCGGCCGAGGGCGTGAGATCCGGCACGTAGCCGCGGCCGCCGCGGCGCTCCACCACCCAGAGTCGCGCGCCCCGGTCTTCGATCAGTGCCCGACGGTAGGCGGCATAGGGTGCGCCCTCGAGGGCCAGACTCAGTCCGTGCGCCCGACTGGAAGTCGATCAACGACTCGACTTTCAAGGCCAGTGCGGTGTCGTCGGTCGGCCCGATCAACACGCGCGGCAACTGAGCATGCGGATGCCAGAGCGCCTGATGTTTTTCAGGCGTCGCCGCGCGGCGATCCGGCACGAAGCCGATCGCTTCAAGTGCGGCAACATCTTTCTGTGTGAGGATCAGATGATCCACCCAGTCGAAAAAATGCGTGCTGGTCTGCGTCAGCATGCGGTCGGCAAGCGCGCGGGCGAAGTCGTGCGTGGCGAGAAACGCGTCGATGCGCGAGCGCAGCCATTGATCGGCCTGCGGACAGCGCGGCCATTGAAACTCAGGTGGAGCGTCTTCAAGGATGTCGGGCGTATTCATGTTGCACCCACATTCATGTGTTGTCGATCTGGGCCCGCTGCAGGCGGCCGCTGTAGTCCAGATAGACGGTTTTCCATTCGGTGAAAATATCCAGGCCGGTCATGCCTGCTTCGCGATGACCGTTGCCCGTGGCCTTCACGCCGCCGAAGGGCATGTGCACTTCGGCGCCGATCGTCGGGCCGTTGACGTAGACGATCCCCGCCTGGATGTGTCGCACGGCCCACATCGCGCGGTTCACGTCGCGCGTGTAGATGGCGCTCGACAGGCCGTAGGCACAATCATTGAGCGTGTCGACGGCCTCTTCCAGGTTCGCCACGCGCACCACGCTGAGCACCGGGCCGAAAATCTCTTCACGAAAAATCCGCATGTGTCTTTGAACGCCGGCGAACACCGTCGGTTCGATGAAATGCCCGCGGTCGAGGTCTGCGCCGGTGGCGCGGCGTCCGCCGCAAAGCGGATCTCCGGCTTCGGTCTTTCCGATCGCGATGTATTCCATCACGCGATTGAACTGTTTTTCGTTGATGAGGGGGCCGACCTGCACTTGCGGATGCAGTCCGTTGCCCAGTCGCAGTTGTTTGGCGCGCTGGACCAGCATCTCCAGAAGTCGATCATGAACCGCTTCATGCACGATCAGGCGGCTGGTCGCCGTGCAGCGCTGGCCCGCCGTGCCGAAAGCGCCCCAGAGTGCGCCGTCGAGCGCGAGATCCAGATCGGCATCTTCCAAAACGATTTGCGCGTTCTTGCCGCCGCATTCGAGGCTCACGTTGCGTCCGTCGCGCGCGCACAGGCCGGCCACTTGCGCGCCGGTCTGCGTGGAGCCGGTGAAACTGATCAGATCCACACCCGGCGCTGCGCCAGGGCGGCGCCGGTGTGCGCGCCGCGACCGTGGACCAGATTGACCACGCCGTCGGGGATGCCGGCATCCTGCAGGGCCTTGACGAAAGCCGCCGCGCAGAAGGGCGTGTCTTCGGCCGGTTTGAGCACAATGGTGTTGCCTGCGATCAGCGCGTGAAGTCCCTTCCATGCGGGAATCGCGGTGGGGAAATTCCACGGCGTGATCAAGCCGCACACACCGACCGGTTCTCGAAATGTCATGCACAACTTGTCGGGCAGTTCACTGGGCGCGGTATGACCGTAAAGACGGCGCCCTTCTCCGGCTGCGAGATCGGCCATGTCGATGGCTTCCTGAACATCGCCGAGTCCTTCGGGCAGGGGTTTGCCGCATTCGCGCGTCACCAGCGCGCCCAGTTCGGCTTTGCGTTCGGTGAGCAGAACACCCGCGCGGCGGATCAGCCGCGCTCGCTCCGGCGGCGGCGTGTCTCGCCAAGCCGGCCACGCCGCGCGCGCCGCCGCGACCGCGTGTTGCACCACCTCCGGCGCCGAATCCGGCGCTTGGCCGATTCGGTCGGTCCGGTCTGCGGGATTGCATGAATCGATGGCGCCGGCACCTTCGGGCCAGTGCCATCGACCGGCAATGAAATTGAGCGATTGATCCATCGGTCCCCGCTCCTTCAATAGCCCCTGACGGCATGGGTTGCGCGCATGATCGCCATGCGCCTTACCGCGAACATTCTATGGCGCGGCGGGTGTCCGGGCTGCGCCGGGCATGTCCGTATCGGGTTGGCGCATCGAGAGCAAGAATAAGAAACAGCCCAAATACCGTTTATGATGGGCGGTGTGATTGGATCTCGAAGGGGCATTATCCCCGCTCAGGAGTTTGAATATGCACAGTCTGTCGCGCATCGTATGGTTATGTTTTGCCATTTGTGTCATGGGCTCGCCGCTGGCGGGCGCGACGATTGATCCGCAGAAGGCGAAACCCGACGAAGATGGCAAAACCCTCTGGTACGCGTGCCATGACATCGGCGTGCAGGGCAAGGGTTGGGCTCAGACCAGCACGCCGTATTCCCGGTTGCCGGCCAAGGCGCAAGCGTTGGTGTCGCAAGCCGATTGGGGGCTGAGTCATTTGAGTGCGGGCCTTCAGGTGCGCTTCACCACGGCCAGCAGCACGATACAGGTGCGTTGGAGTTTGATCCATCGCGCTTTAGGCATGCCACATATGCCGCCCACGGGTGTCAGCGGTATCGACTTGTACGCAAAAGACAAAAACGGACGGTGGCAGTTCGTGGCCAACGGTCGACCGACCGACGTGTCGAACAGCGCGGTGTTTCCGGGATCGCCCAGTCACGAGTTTCTGCTTTACCTGCCGCTATACAACGGCGTGCCGTCGATTGAGATCGGCATTCCGAAAGACCAGAGCATCGCCGCGCCCGATGCACCGGCCACGCCGGTCAAGCCGATCGTCTGGTACGGCCATTCGATCACACAGGGCGCGTGCGCGTCGCGCCCGGGGATGGCATGCACGAACATGCTGGGTCGCCGGTTGGATCGCGAGATCGTCAATCTGGGATTCAGCGGCAGCGGCGTCATGGATGCTCAGGTCGCTTCGGTGGTTGCCGAACTGGATGCCGCCGTCTTCGTGCTCGACTGCATGGCGAACATGCGGGCCGAAGATGTGTCGGCGCGTGTATTGCAGGCGTTCGTCCGAACGCTGCGCGCTGCGCATCCTCGAAACGCCGATTCTGATCGTCGAAGAATATCACTTCACGAATCTGCAAACGCTCAAAGGCGATTTGTTGCGGAAGGAATTCGATCAGCTCAAGGCGCAGGGCGATCGCCATCTTCACTGGCTCGACGGCGAAGGCATGCTGGGAGATGACGGCGACGGTACCGTCGACGGCGTGCATCCCAATGATCTGGGTATGGCGCGGCAGGCCGAAGCATTCGGCAAGGCGCTGTCGGCGATTCTTGAATAAGAAAAGGCGACAGCGCCTTGCTTCACGCAAACAGCGGCAGCGCTTCGCCCTCGCACATCTGCAGTGGGGGAGCAGCCGTTTGCGCTCCTATGACTCACGGGATCCGAGACATTTGCGCATCGTCAAACCAGCAGCGGCCATCGGCATCTTGTCGAACGGCGGGCATCACGATCGCCCATGCCGCATCAGGTGGCACTTCAGCCCAGCCGATAATTTCGCTCCATCCTTGCGCATCCGGGGGATCGGTGGCCAAGAAGCGGCGGTTACCGCTTTGGCCGGTCCATTTTTGTGAGGCTGATTTCCAACCGAGATTCAATGAAGCCTTCGCGCGGCCAATCGATTTCACGCGAATGCGAAACACATACACCTCCGCAGGCTTCACTTGGATGGCCTGGCCGATCACACCCTCCGACATGTTGTGCATGACCGCTTGCTGCTCATCGGTGGCCCACTGTCCCTTTGAAGACTCAGTCTGCCAGGTGAACCATCCTTCGGGCGGCAGGGTCGGGGATTTTGATTTGGAAAAATCGCCATTGGCGATCAGGTTTTCAAGATCACGATGGCTTCTGAAATGTTGTCTTGCAAAGGTCGATGGATCTTTGGCGCGACGCAGCATCCACTGCGCCGATGAGTGTTTCAGGCCACATCGGCTGATGCTTGCCCTTCGTATTCGGCCACCAGCGAGACTTCTCGCCGTAAAGCCACACGATGCCATC
>CALOAZ010000135.1:0-9425 GCA_942491355.1 uncultured Phycisphaeraceae bacterium | reverse complement strand
GTTCACCACCTTGCGAAGCTGAGTCGTGACAAAGCTGCCTTCGGTGGCGGCGGCGCTGACGGCGGCCGTACTCATCGCAAAACTCCCTTGGGCCATGGCCCGCGTAAAGACTTACGCGGCAGCGCAGTGCGAGGCATTATACACGGCGCCCACCACCATACCAGCAACCAAAAAACTCATGAAAAGACCATCCGGACGTGCGGTCCCACGCCCTCGATCACGAATATCTCACCCACGGGCTGCCAGCCCATTTTCCGATAAAAGCCGATGGCTTCTATTCGGGCATTGCACCAGAGTGGTTCGGGAATCGTCCTTTTTTTCAGATCGGTCACCGCAAATCGCAGCAGTCCCGCACCGATGCCCTGCCGGACGCAATCTGCACGCGTGGCCATGCCGCGTAACTGAAGTGCCGGCATGCCCTGCCAATCCGCCTGCATGAAACTGACGCATCCCACGTTCTGATCTTTAGAAAAAGCTCCGTAGTGGCGCGTGCCCGAAGCTGTATCGCCCTCGAAACGGGCTGATTCCAAAGGCAGGCCCGGGCGCAACTCCGCATGACGAAGTGTCAGGATTTCGGCCACAGCGGCCTTTCGGAACAGGATCCCATGCATCATGCCTCACAGAATAGCCGCTCCGCAGTACAGCGCCCTATGATCCGCCACCCTCAGAAAACAGCCCACTCGTCCCGATTTTAAATTGATCGGGAACCTTCAGATGACCCTGCACACGAGACTCTGCCGCATGAAGCGTACGATCGCCGCAACTTTGTTTTTCGGTTTCGGCCTGTCTCCGCTGGTCTGCTCAATCTCTGCCGCGGCGCCTTCGGATTTTTTCGAAACCGAAATTCGGCCGGTCCTTCTGGGGACCTGCTTCAAATGTCACGGCCAGAAAAAAACCGAAGGCAATTTTCGTGTGGATGCCCTGGGCTATCTGACGCGCGGCGGTGATCGCGGTCCGGCGCTGGTGCCGGGCAAACCGGATCAAAGTCTTTTGATTCAGGCCATCCGGCGCACACACAAAGATGTGCAGATGCCGCCGAAAGAACCTTTGACTGAGGCGCAGATCAAAGCCTTTGAAAAATGGGTCAGCCAAGGCGCTTTGTGGCCGGACAGCCCGGCCGTGACCGAAGGCGACACCGGCCTGCCGGGCGAAGACCACTGGGCCTATCAACCCATCGTGAATCACAAGGTGCCCGCGCCAAAAGCATTCGCCTCACGTGTGCGCAATGACATTGATCGATTTGTTTTCACTCAACTCGAAAAACAAAAACTCAAACCCGCCGCAGAGGCCGACGCGCGCACACTGATCCGACGCGCCACGTTCGATCTGACTGGCCTGCCCCCCACCCCTGAAGCGATCGAAGCCTTCGTGGTCGATAAACGTCCCGATGCCTACGAAAAGCTTATCGACCAGTTGCTCGCATCACCCGCCTACGGCGAACGCTGGGGGCGTCACTGGCTCGATGTGGTGCGCTATGCCGACACCAGCGGCGACGGCACCGACATGCCGATTCTCGAAGCGTATCGGTATCGTGATTATGTGATCGATGTCTTCAACGAAGATCTACCCTATGACCAGTTTCTGATCGAACAGATCGCCGGAGATCATCTCGCCCTGACCGAACCGGACAAGCGGTTCAAGCAGCGCATGATCGCCACCGGCTACATCGCATTGGCGCGCCGCTTCGGCAACAGCCGCCTGGCCGACTTTCATCTGATCGTCGACAACACCATCGACACACTCGGCAAAGGCGTACTCGGCATGTCGCTGGGCTGCGCACGCTGTCACGATCACAAGTTCGACCCGATCACGCGCGAAGACTACTACGGGTTGTACGGCTATTTCAAATCCACGCGTTACCCGCACACCGGCACCGAACATCAACATGGCCGCGACGGCTTGATTCCGTTGACGACCGACCATCAGATGTATGAAAAAGCCAGCGCGTATGTGGCTCAAAAAGCCAAACTCGTCAACGACACCAAAAAAGCGGACAAGAAAAAACAGGAAGAAATCAAGGCCGAACTCAAGGAACTGGAGAATCAGCACTTCGATCTCGAATCTGCCTGGGCCGTGGTCGATGGTGAAAATCCCGGCGACGCCCGCATGATGATCGCCGGCGAACCCAATCGACTCGGTGATGTTTCACCGCGCGGTTTCATTGCGTATCTCAATCCTGAAAAGCCCGAAATCGCCAAAGACCAGAGCGGACGAATCGCACTGGCGCGGTGGGTGGCAGCCAAAGATAATCCGCTCACGGCGCGCGTCATGGCCAACCGCATCTGGATGCTTCACTTCGGTGCCGGCATCGTGCCCACACCCAACGTCTTCGGCACGCAGGGTCAACCGCCTTCGCATCCGGAACTGCTGGATTATCTTGCGACGCAATTCATCGTCTCGGGCTGGTCCATCAAATCGATGCACCGATTGATCATGACCTCATCGGCCTATCGGCTTTCCAGTGAAGCCGTCCCAGAAGGCTTGGCTCGTGATCCGAACAACCGGCAAATCTGGCGCTTCAACCGCCAGCGCCTGGATGCCGATGCCATTCGCGATGCCATGTTGGCCATCAGCGGCACGCTCGACACACAGCGCCCCGGCGCACATCCCTTCCCCACCGAAAAAGACATGATGGGTTACAGCCAGAGCCGGCCTTTTGCCGCGGACTACGATCACAACCACCGCAGCGTCTATCTCATGATGCGTCGCTTGGGCAAAAACCCGTTCATGTCACTGTTTGACGGTCCGGACACCAATGTCTCGACGGCGGAGCGCACCACTTCCACCGTGCCCCTGCAGGCGCTGTTCATGATGAACAGTGATTTCGTTCGGGACAAAGCGCGGGCGCTGGCCACAAAGCTCGAGCATGAGATTCCGACTGATGCAGACCGCGTCCGTCGGGCCTACGCACTGACTTACGGCCGAGCGCCCACATCGAACGAACAGCAGGATGCGCTGTCTTATCTGAACCAGTATGCCGATGCGCTGGATGCCGGCGTCAAAAGCGAAGACCGACCGCATGCCGCCATGATCAGCCTCTGCCGCGTGTTGATGGCCAGCAATGAGTTTCTTTACATCGATTGATCCCGGGATTCAGGAAACACGAATGCCCACGCGTCAAAATAATGCCTTGATCTCTTCGATGGCCCGCCGCGATCTGCTGCGTGGCCTTGCCACCGGAGCCGGCGCTGCGGCACTCACCGGCATGGTCTCGCCGACCTTGGGCGCCGGCGGAACCAAAATCCATCCTCTGGCTCCGAAAGCCCCGCACTTCCAACCGCGCGCCCAGCCGCGTGATCATGTTCTTTCAAACCGGCGGCGTGTCGCACGTGGATTCATTCGATCCCAAACCCGCACTCGCCCGCGACGAAAAGAAAAAGAGCAAACTCAATCGCGACCGTGGCTTCAAACCCAGCATGTGGGCCCATCAACCGCGCGGCGAAAGCGGTCTTGAAATCACCAATCTGTTTCCGCACATCGGCGCCATGGCCGACGACCTGTGCCTGATCCGATCTCTGCACGGTGATCACGGCGATCACTTCGAAGCCACACTGCACATGCACACCGGCTCGAATGGTTCGGCCCTGCCCGGCATCGGCGCATGGATGAGCTACGGCCTGGGCACCGCCAATCCCAATCTGCCTTCGCACGTGGTCTTCGCCGACAAACAGCCTTATGCCGGATCGCAAGCCTGGGACAGCAACTTTCTGCCGGCCTACCACCAGGGCGTGCGCATCCAGCCCGGCAACGAGCCGATCCCCAATCTTCGACCGGACGACGCACTGGCCGCCGCGCAACCGGCCGAAATGAAAATGCTCGAAAAAATGAATCGGCGCCATTTCAAATCGCGAGCCGACAACGCCGAACTCGCGGCGCGCATTCTCTCTTTCGAAACCGCCTACTCGATGCAAAATCTGGCACCGGATCTTTTCGATCTCTCCAAAGAAACAGATCACACCCTCGACCTCTACGGCACGAAGCGTGACGACAACAAAAGCTTCGGCTGGCAATGCCTCATGGCCCGGCGCATGGCCGAACGCGGCGTGCGCTTCATCGAAGTGATCGACACCGGCTCCAGCGGCAACTGGGACGCGCACAGTAATATTCAGGGGCACGGGAAACTGGCCAAGATCATCGATCAGCCCATCGCCGGTCTGCTGACCGACCTGAAACAGCGCGGGCTTTACGAAGACACGCTGGTGATCTGGTGTACGGAATTCGGCCGCACGCCGTATCCCGATTCGAATCCGACCGGCCGTGGTCACCACAAGCAGGTCTTCACCTGCTGGCTTGCCGGCGGCGGCGTCAAGGGTGGCTATGCCTACGGCAAATCAGACGAGCACGGCCTAGCTCCCGCCGAAAACCCCGTGCATGTACACGATTTCCACGCCACCATCCTGCATCTGGTCGGCATGAATCACGAGCAACTGACGTATCACTGGGCCGGGCGCAACTTCCGCCTGACCGATGTACACGGCGAAGTCATCCACGACATTCTGACTTGAAAGCTGTGGCGATCAGCCGGTCTTCTTGCCGCTCATCGCATGCGTGCTCAGACGCTTGATCACTTCCCAGGCGGGACCGGGGAATTTGTGACAAGCTCCGATCGTGGCGCGCATCGCACTGAGCAGATCATCAATGTCGCTCTCGGTTACCACCAGCGACGGAATGAACTTGATCACATCCTGGTGATGGCCGGCCACCAGCGTCAGCACATGATGATCCTTGAGCAGCGGAATCAGAATCGCCTGCGGAAACAAGCCGTCATCCAGCTTGTGCAAAAGTTTCCAACCCATCTTGAGCGTGAGACTCTTGGTCGGCGGCCCGAACTCGATGGCCACCAGCAAGCCCTTGCCGCGCACCTCTTTGATCAATTCGAATTCGGGCATCATCGCACGCAGACCGGCGATGAGTTTTTCGCCCATGGCGGCGGCGTTCTCGACAATCTTTTCATCCTCAAGCACATGCAGCGTGGCCAGGCCCGCCGCCATCGACAGGTCGTTCTGCCCGAAGGTGGTCGAATGCACTAGCACGCGATCCATACTTGAGAAAACCTTTTTGAAGATCCATCGTTTGCACAAGGTGGCCGCCACGGGCACATAGCCGCCCGACAGCGCCTTGGACAGGCAGAGAATGTCCGGCTCCACACCCCAGTGTTCGACGGCGAACATTTTGCCGGTGCGTCCCAATCCCGTTTGCACTTCGTCGGCAATCAGCAGCGCACCGTGTTTTTCACACAGCGCCTTGGCGCCGGTCAGATAGCCGTCAGCCGCGACGTACACGCCTTTGCCCTGAATGGGTTCGACGATGAAAGCCGCCACGTCATTTTTCGAAAGCTCCGCTTCGAGCGCCGTCAGATCATTGAATGGAATGCTCGTGGCATGCGGCATCAAATCGCCGAATCCTTTTCGGAATTCTTCGCCGCCGTTAAGCGCCAGCGTGCCGACGGTCAGCCCGTGATAAGCCTTCTTGCAGTAAATGATGCGCTGCCGTTCGGTGGCCGCCCGCGCGTATTTAATCGCCGTCTCCACACTTTCGGCGCCACTGTTGCAGAAGAACACCGTGTCGAGATCACCGGGCGCCAGTTGAATCAGTTTCTCGGCCAGCAAACCCGAAAGCGCCGTGGGACCAAACTTCGGCAGATTGGGCAGATCCATGTCCATGGCCTGCTTGAGGACGCGTCGCACTTCAGGGTGATTCCGCCCCACCGCAAACGTTCCGAAACCCGCCAGACAATCCAGATAGCGGTTGCCTGCGGCATCCCACAGATACTGGCCCTGGCCTTTGACGTAGCGAATGTCGTAACCCAGGACGCGCAGTACCTTGGCAAACACCGGATTGATGTGCCGGTCGATCAGATCAAGGCCTTCGGTGCCACGTTCCGCCATCAGTTTTTCGAGGTCGAGCATGGCGCAGATTGTAACGGAGGAAGGATCTGAATCCGATGGCCGGGAATTCCACCCCGATATAGACCCCACCCAAGGATAGAGCCCGCCGGTCGTCTTTCTCTGAACGCCTCTTTCGGCTAACTTTCGGCCCATGACCGACACGCCGACCACGCCGTCACTCGACTTCGTCCGCCAGATCGTGGCCGACGACTTGGCCTCCCAAAAATGGGCCGGCCGCGTGGCCACGCGCTTTCCGCCTGAACCCAACGGCTACCTGCATCTGGGACACGCCAAATCCATCTGCCTGAATTTCGGGATCGCGCAGGAATTCGGCGGTGTCTGCCACCTGCGTCTGGATGATACGAATCCGACCAAAGAAGACCAGGTTTACATCGATTCGATCAAGGAAGATGTCCGCTGGCTCGGCTTCGACTGGGGCGAACACGAGTATTACGCGTCGGATTATTTTGAACAGATTCACGCGTGGGCCGTCAAGCTCATCGAAGCCGGCAAGGCTTATGTGGATGACCAGACCGGCGAACAGATCCGCGCCAACCGCGGCACGTTGACCGAACCGGGCAAACCCAGTCCCTTCCGTGATCGTCCGGTGACCGAAAACCTCGACCTGTTCGCTCGCATGACCGCCGGCGAATTTCCGGATGGCTCGCGCGTGCTGCGGGCCAAAATCGACATGGCCTCGCCCAACATGAATCTGCGTGATCCAGTGATGGTGCGCCTCCTCAAAGCCCATCATCCGCGCACGGGTGACCGCTGGTGCGTGTATCCGATGTATGACTTCGCGCACGGCCAGTCCGATTCGATCGAACGCATCACGCATTCGGTCTGCACGCTCGAATTCGAAGCCCATCGCCCGCTGTACGACTGGTTCTGCGAGCAACTGGGCATTCATCATCCGCAGCAGATCGAATTCGCCCGCCTGAATCTCACGCACACGGTCATGTCCAAACGCAAGCTGCTGCAACTGGTTGAAGGCAAGCATGTCAGCGGTTGGGATGATCCCCGCATGCCCACGATTTCGGGCGTGCGCCGGCGCGGCTATCCGCCCGAAGCGCTCCGCACCTTCTGCAAGGAAATCGGCGTCTCCAAGCGCGATCAGACGATTGAGACCGCTCGCCTCGAACACGCGGTGCGCGAGCAGCTCAACCGCACCGCGCCCCGACGCATGGGCGTACTGCAGCCGGTCAAACTGATCATCGAGAACTATCCCGAAGATCAGACCGAACAGTTCGACGCGGTGAATAATCCCGAAGACCCCTCGGCCGGCACGCGATCGGTGCCATTCTCACGCGAGCTGTATATCGAGCAGGACGATTTTATGATCGACCCGCCGAAGAAGTTCTTCCGGCTGGGTCCAGGGCGCGAAGTGCGCCTGCGCTATGCGTATTTCGTCACATGCACCGGCTTCGAAACCGATGCCGACGGCCGCGTGACCGAGATTCGATGCACATATGACCCGGCCACACGGGGCGGCAACGCGCCCGACGGTCGCAAGGTCAAGGGCACGATCCACTGGGTCTCGGCTCGGCATGCCGTGCAGGCCGAAGCCCGACTCTATGACGCCCTGTTCACGGTGGAAAATCCGAACAAGGTCCCGGACGGTGGCGACTGGCTGGATCATCTGAATCCTGACTCGCTTCAAATCATTTCCGACGCCCAAGTCGAACCCGATCTGGCCGGTTCGGCATCGCCGATGTCTTTTCAATTTGAACGATTGGGTTATTTCTGCGTGGATCCTGACTCGACCGACGATAAACTGATTGTGAACCGTACAGTGACGCTCAAGGATTCTTGGGCAAAGATTCAGCAACGCGGCTGAGCCGCGTTCATTTCTCTGGGGCAGGAGTCTGGCATTGCCTCCCGGGTTGCAAGACAAACTTCAGCATTTGGACCTTTCCGTACTCCTGCTGGGCGTGGGCGCAGGCCTGTTCGCCGCCGGATTACTCCTTCTGATCGGCCGGCTGTTCCGCAAAAAGCCCGTCGCTCCCCCGATGGCCAAAATCCCCGTCGCCAAACCACGCGCCGTGGCCAGGGATCGATCGCCCGATCTCGAAGAAGCCGGTCTGGCCGAACTCGAAGGATCGGATGCCGATCTGCAGATCGATCTGGACAAGGCCTTCGAGAATGCCGGTACAGCGGATCTCAAGATCCGCATGGTGATCGAAAACGCCGCCAGCCAACCCACCGCCCGCCTCAAAATCACCAATGTGGGCTTCGAGCCCATTCATCTGGTGAGCTGGTTTGTGCAGTGGGGTCGGCTCAACGATGACGATGCCCAATTGCTGCTCCAGACCCACGAAAGCTTCCCGGTGTATCTGGATGCCAACGACACGCATGAGATGACCGTCAGCATCGATCAGGGCCCCGTGGGTCGCTTGCAGAAACTCGGTGTGATCGACCGCGAAAAACGCCGCTTCATGGCGACGCTCACCACGGATCTGGGCTGAATATCGCGCCCGAAGCGCGATCCGTTACAATCCCGCCCCATGAGCGACGGGACCATCGTCACACGTTTTGCCCCGAGCCCCACCGGCAGTCTTCATGTCGGCGGCGCTCGCACCGCCCTGTTCAACTGGGCCTATGCCCGCGGCCGCGGCGGCAAATTCATTCTGCGCATTGAAGATACCGACCAGCGCCGATCCACTGCCGAATCCACACGCGGCATCCTGCGCGACCTGGCCTGGCTCGGCCTCGACTGGGATGCGGGACCGGACCCGAGCGCCGAAGATCCGATCGCATCGAGTCCGCAATCGTTTCAATCGCAACGCCTGGAACTTTACAACGCGGCTATCACCAAGCTGCTCGAAGCCGACAAAGCTTACGAAGATGACGGCGCGGTGCGATTCCGCATGCCGAAGCAGGACATCACGGTTCAGGATGAAGTGCTCGGCTCGGTCACCGTCAAAGCCGGTGAAATCGACGACTTCGTCATTCGCAAAGGCGATGGCTTTCCGACGTATCACCTGGCCGTGGTGGTCGACGATGCCGACATGGGCGTCACGCATGTCATCCGCGGCCAGGAACATCTCAACAACGCAACCAAGCACGCCGCCCTACAGGATGCACTGGGTTTACCTCGCCCCCACCTATGCACACATCCCGCTGATCTTCAACGCCGACGGTTCGAAGATGTCGAAGCGTGATAAGGCCAAAGTGGCGCGTGCCGCAGCAAAGGAAACAAAACTGACCGCTGCCGAAGGAATCGACGCACAAGCCTTCGAAGCCTTCTGCGCCAAAGACAACGACGAATTGTCGATTGCCGAAGCCATCGCCCGCCAACTGCATCTGACACTTCCTGAAATCGAAGTGCGTGATTTTCAGCTCAGTGGCTATCTGCCTTCCGCCCTGAACAATTACCTCGCGCTGCTCGGTTGGAATCCCGGCGGTGACGTGGAACATTTCGACAACGCATTTTTGAAAGAACGCTTTGATTTGGACCGCGTGGGTAAGTCGAATGCCAAATTCGATCGCGAAAAACTCGCCAGCTTCAACCAACATGCACTGGCATTGATGACGCCC
>CALOAZ010000134.1:0-16763 GCA_942491355.1 uncultured Phycisphaeraceae bacterium | reverse complement strand
GAACATTCAAGACCTGGGCAGCATTGGGGAGCTGGTGGCCGCGATCGCGACGATCGGAACGCTGGGCTATCTGGCCGTCCAGGTTCGTCAGAACACGCGCGCGCTCAGATCGTCGACGTTCCAGGCGATCTCGAACGACATGAGCGTCAGCTCCGAAGCCATCTGCACGAACGCCGATCTCGCTGCTGTCATCAACCGGGCATCGTCGGGCCTCGGTGAACTCTCCCCGACTGATCGATTGCAGTACCACTTCTTTCTCTTGATGACGTTTCGACGATTGGAGTTGGTCTACGTACAAAGAGAACTCGGTTTCATCGAGCGCGAGCAGACGCTGGGTTTCGAGCGTTCGCTTCTATCCACGATCGGGGCAGGGGCAGGGGCCGAGTGGTGGCCCCAGGCGAGGCCGGCCTTCAGCGACGCATTCGTTGCCTACGTCGATCAGCGATTGCAGACAGACGAGTTCGTTGCAATTCACCCCGGCTTCGGGGGCGCCCGCGAACTCATCCGTGCCGTCGCCGTAGCAACGACTCAGTCGTCCCGCAGCCCCCTGCGCCGTTCGATTTCCTTCTGCCGCTGGATCGCTTCGCGTTGTTCGTCTGTGAGCAGGGCCGTTGCCACCTTCGGTCGTGCGATCGAGTAGAAGGCAGGCACGACCGTCAGCGCGCCGAACATGTTGATCACCATCAGGATCGAGAGCAGCTGGGCCATGTCGGCCTGGAAGCGCAGCCGTGAGAAGCTCCATAGGAAGATGCCGCCGACGATCGTGGTCGCGGTAAACGAAACCGCCATGCCGGTGGTGCGAACGGCGCGCCGCACGGCTTCATCGATGTCCGTGGTGTCCGACACCTCGTGCCGTATTCGATCCACGATGTAGATCGCGTAGTCGACCCCGATCCCCACACCCACCGACTGCACGGGCAGGGTGTTGATGTTGAGGCCCATGCCACGCACGGCCATGTAGGCCAGCGAGAGCATGGTGGCGGTCACGATCTGCAGGAGGATGATCGCGCCACTCGAAACGGACTGATGGAATACCAGGCGGGCGCTGGGTCTGGATCGGGCCAGGATCCTCATCGATCGCCATGGGCAAGCTTTGCAGCAGCGCTATGCCGATCAGGCCATGCCCGCTGCGATGGCGGAACTGATGGCCGATGCCCGGACCGCGCTGCGTGCGGCTGAATCTCTATGATGATGTGTTGGATGTTGCGAGGTGGTGTGTGCGTATCGGTCTGATCGTATTTTGTCTGCTGGGACTCGGAGCCGGGCGCGGGATGGCGGCCGAGCCCGTGGCTCGACCGCTGGAAGTCCAGCCATGGTCGGAGTTGGCTTACGGCGTGAGTTTTCGTCCGCCGCTGGGCATGCGATCGATTCCCCATGTGCGCGAACTGATGTGTCATCTGATGGATGCCGACGATCGGTTCGATCTGCGTCTGGGGATTCAGCGCCCGCCCAAAACCCGCACGTTGCAGGAGATGGCCGAGTCGGCGCGCAAACAAGTGGCGCTCAATTTGCCAGCGGCGGCGATTGATGCCGAGCGATCCCGTCGACGTCAGGCCGCGGGGCGTCCGGTGGAAGTCATTTATTATCGTCTGAACGCGCCGCGCATTCGCATCGAAGGCCGCGCACCCATCGATGGCATTCTGGCGCAGGCGATCATTCCGGTGATGCCCGATGGATCGCTTTACCTCCTGATGGAATTGCACGGAGATCTGCCGGATGTCGCTTGGTTGATTCCAACCTTCGAAGCCGTGCTCGACAACCTCGCCATTGTCGATCAAGCCACATTGACGGCGGATCGCGAAAAATTGGTCGCGCGCGGCATGGCCTGGCGAAAACAGATTTCCACTGAAGACTGGCACGCCGCATTGATTCCCGAGCAGAGTTTTCGTGTGGTGGATGCGCAGAAAAAAGACATCGGTTACGTCGTGATGCGACAACAGCGCATCGCCCATGAAAACAAGGCCGGATTCGAGGTGGCCATCATCTCACGTGTGCTGACCGGCCCTTTCGCCACCGACACGATCTCCACCTATTTCGTCACGGATGATGGGTCGTACGAGCGATGGGAAGCGCGGCGCACGCAGCGTCCTCAGACCGAAACGCCTTTGGCCGCAGGGACGTTGCCCAAGGGCATGGTTCTGGAAAAGATCTCCACGTCCGAAACCGGCGTGCGCGTGCCGACGCAGGGAGGGGCCGGCGCACACATTTCCGTCTGGCTCGATGGGCCGGATGGGCCGTCAGAAAAGCGTTTTGAAGTACCTTCCGCAGGCTATCTCGCGCAGGCCGAGCGCTTGTTGCTTCCTCAATTGTTGCCGCGGATCTGCCCGCCGAATACGGCTTTTATGCTTACAGCCCGGAAATGATCGGCATTGCTTACCGCACCGAACGCGTGGTGCCGATCTTCAACGGTTTTGAAATCGTCACGCGCGCCGCACCCAATGCGCATGAAGTCTCCAGTCAATACGATGCCGATCGGCGTCTGCAGCATCGCAAGTTGCCCATCGGACATGAATTGATTCCCGCCACGACGCGCGACATCCGCACGCGCTGGCCTGTCCCCTGAGTTTTCATCATGCGCTATTTTGTTTTGCCGGGATCCGATGTGCAGGTGTCCGCCGTCACGCTGGGGTGCTGGGGTCTGGCGGGCGACGCCCAATGGGGCGACATCGATGAGCCGCAGGCGATCGAGACGGTGCGCGCGGCGCTCGATGCCGGAATCACCTGCTTTGATACCGCTGAGATGTACGGTCAGGGAGCGGCCGATCGAATTCTCGGTCGCGCGCTCAGCGGATTGCAGCACCGGACGGTGGTCGCCACGAAGGTTGCACCTGACCGGATGCATCCGCGTGAAGTAATCGCCTCTTGCGAGGCTTCGCTCAAGCGCCTCGGGCGCGATCAAATTGATCTGTTTCAGATTCACTGGCCCAGTCGGGAATATCGTCTCGAAGATGTCTGGGAATCCATGGACCGCTTGCGGCACCAGGGCAAAGTTCGAGCCTTGGGCGTGTGCAATTTCGGTCCGGAAGATCTCGCGGATCTTTTGAAGCTGGCCGTACCGGCAACCAATCAGGTCTGTTACAACGCGCTGTTTCGCGCGCCTGAATACGCACTGGTTCAGGCGTGTCGGTCTGCATCGGTGGGCTTGCTGGCCTACAGTCCATTGGCGCACGGTTTGTTGGGCGGGCATTTCGCCGCGCCGGAGGATGTGCCCGCAGGTCGCGCCCGCACGCGCCATTTTTCAAGCAAGCGCCCGCAAGTGCGGCATGGTGAAGCAGGCCACGAAGCGCAGGTGTTTTCGGTGATCAGTCAATTGCGCGAACTGGCCGAAAAAAACCACTGCACACTGGCAGAGGTTGCCACGGCCTGGTTGCTGTCGCGCCCGGGCGTGAGCGCGGCGATTGTGGGCGCGCGTCGACCCGATCAGGCACGGCGCAATGCCTCGGGCGCATCGCTCACATTGCCCGATTATGCATTGGACCGGATCAATGCCATCACCGAATCGCTGAAAGAAGCGATGGGGCCGAATCTTGATCCATGGCAAGGTGAAGCGACCTCGCGTTGCCGCTGATCAGTGGCCGCGCAGCGGATAGGCGTAATCAGCGGCGAACGTCGTGAAATACCCTTTGCTGATGTACTCATCGCCGAAGAATTTGATGCGGAGTTTCTTGTCCAATTGAAAAGAGCCGTCTTGGTTCGGCAGGTAAAACCAGACATCGCCATCGATTCTGGCCGGCTCACCCAGCAGGCGACGCACATCGCGCTGGGTCATGCCCAAGCTTAGATCCTCGGCTTTGATTTTGACGAGCGCGAGCGGCTGCGACTGGTTTTTCGGAAGCGAACCCCGCATGCCGGCATTCGGCCCGGTGTCTTGCGGAGAGGTCGCGCAGCCACCCAAGAGAATGATCATCAAGGAAAGCGTCGAAAGTCGGGCGATCATGAGTAGATTTCCAAAAAGGGCGAAAGCGGATTGTAACCGCTTTTAATCATGCCCCGGCGCGGGGCTGCTGCATGCTCAGGCAGTGCAAGGCCCCGAGGCCGACCACCAGTGCTTCGGCGCGCAGGCCGATGGCGGTGCGCCCACAGGCGCGTTCGATGATGCTCAGGGCCGAGTCGTCCGTGGACTGACCGAATATCGGCACGAGCACCACCTCATTCACAAACAAAAAGTTGGCATAGCTGGCTGGCAGAGGTGCCGGTCCGCCGGGCTGAAAATCATCCGGTGGAAAGTCGTACCGAATCGGTTGCGGCGCCGGCAGTGCGATGATTTTCAGCGGCTTGCCATCTTGATCCACGGCGCTTTGCAGCGCGTCGAAGTTGGCTTCGAGAACGGCATGGTCGACGTGATCGGGTGCGGCCCGGACGGCGATGACGGTTTGCGGATCCACAAAGCGAGCGATGTCGTCGACGTGACCGTCGGTGTCGTCACCCACGATGCCGCCCGGCAGCCAGATGGCGTGGCGCGTGCCGAGTGCTTCGTGCAATTCGTGTTCGAGATCGGCACGCGTGCGCCCCGGATTGCGATTGTCATTGAGCAGGCATTGTTCGGTGGTCATCACCGTGCCTTGGCCGTTGACGTCGATCGAACCGCCTTCGAGGACCAGATCGTGAATCCAGATCGGCAGGTTCAGCACTTCGGCCACGCGTTGCGGCACGACATTGTCATTCGGATAGCCGGCGTATTTGCCGCCCCAGCCGTTGAACACGAAGTCATGACAGGCGAGCTTACCTGCGCCGTCGACGACGAAGATCGGGCCGTAATCGCGAATCCATGAATCATCGGTGGGCCAGTCGCGCTCCATGCCGAGTCGCTGCACGCGCGCATGTCGCGCCGCGGCTTCGGCGAATGCGGCATGCTGCGCCTGAGCTTTGGCCAGAATGTCATCATCCGGCCAGGTTTCGACGTTGTGTGGTGGCGTAAGCCAGACGGCTTCGACCGGTTCGAATTCGGCGGGCAGGCGATAACCCATTGCCCGTGCGCTGAGCGCCGGGCGTTCGAGTTTTTCAGTGCTGGCCAGAATGGGATGCGACATCATCGAGTTCTAATCCAGATAGCGTTGGGTCAGATCGCCGTAGGCATCGACGCGTCGATCGCGCAGGAAGGGCCAGCCTTCGCGCCAGCGATCCAACCAGGTCAGGTCGAGATCGGCAAGCAGCACGGCCGGTTCGTTTTCAGGCGCTTCGGCGATCACACGACCTGTAGGGTCGGCCACGAAACTGCCGCCCCAGAATCGCAATTCATTTTCCTGGCCGTAACGGTTGCAGGCGGCGACGAACACGCCGTTGGCAATCGCATGCGAACGCTGAATCGTGCGCCACGCATCGCGCTGGCGCTGGCAGTCATCTTCGGTTTCACCGCCGCCGCCATTGGGTTTGTGCCAGCCGATGGCCGTGGGATAAAGCAGCACCTCGGCGCCGCGCATGGTGGTGAGGCGAGCCGCTTCGGGATACCACTGGTCCCAGCACACCAGCGTGCCGGCCTTCATGCCGCCGACGTCCACCGATTGGAATCCGAGATCGCCCGGCGTGAAATAAAATTTTTCGTAAAAGCGCGGGTCGTCCGGAATATGCATCTTGCGATACCGACCGATGACCGCGCCGCTGGCATCCACCGTCATGGTGGTGTTGTGAAAAAGACCGGGCGCTCGCTTTTCAAACAGCGAGGCGCTGATGGCCACATGCAGTGAACGCGCCGCTTCGCAGACGGCGGCGGCGGTGGGCGCGTCATCGCCCGGCGTCTGCCCCGGCGCGGGAACAGCCTCGGCCAGGCGCAGCAGTTCACCGTTTTCAACCTGCGGAAAATACAATCCGGCAAATAATTCCTGGGTCACGATCAGGTCGACGCCTTGCGCGGCGGCTTCGCTCGCCTGATCAAGCATGGTTTTGATGTTGGCGGCCTTGTCTTCCACGCAGGCGTGCTGCAGCAGGGCGATACGGGCGGTGCGGGTCATGGCAACGTCTCCCCGTCGGGGTTGTCGGTGGGATGCAGGTTCAATGCTTGATAGAAGGCCGCGTTGTGCGCGCCGTAAATCGCATGGCCGTCGACCAGTCGGCTATCGGCCAGGCCGTAATGATCGCGTTTGGCGATCAGGACTTCGGTCATTTGAGATTCGGTCAGCAATTCCACGCGGCGCAGTTTAGCCATCTCCAAAAGAATTTTGGCATACGCGTCGATGATTTCGAGTTTGAGGTACGCATCTTCCAGACTTCGCGTCGACAGCGTGACGGCGCCATGGTGTGCCAGAAGCAGCGCCCGCGTTTCGGCGGTGGTTTGCGCTACGACCGCGTCGGCGACCGCATCGGTGCCCGGCAGACGATAGGGCACCATCGGCACCTGACCGAGAAACACTTCGGCTTCGGGATAAAGGCCTTCGGGCAGCGGAATATTGGCCAGCGCAAATGCGCCGGCATGAGGCGGATGGCTGTGTACCACCGCGCGCACATCGGCCCGTGCGCGGTACAGCGCCAGATGCACGCGGATTTCTGTGGTGATGGCGGCGCCCGGCGGTACGTCGACCGGCGTGCCATCCAGATCCACGGTGCAGATCGTGGCCGGATCCATAAAACCTTTGCTGACACCGCTGGGCGTGCAAAGCACGCGGTCTTCACTCAGGCGGATCGAATGATTGCCTTCATTGCCCGAACCGTAACCGCGCTGCCAAATGCGCCGACCGATGTCGCACATCTGCTGCTTGAGACTCTGGAGGTCATCGTTCATGGGGAAGAGCCATGGTATCCGATGACGGGGATTTTTGGGTTCGGCAGATCAGCCTGCCGAGTCGCCGGGTCGGGCGATGGCGGCGAGCGCCGCGCTGTCGGCGGCGCCGAGGTTCTGATAGATCTCGACCGTGGCGCCCGAGCGGTTGAGTGTGTAGAAATGAATGCCGCGCACGCCTTGTTCGATCAGTTCGCGCGCCTGCTGGGTTGCCCACTGGGTTCCGATGCGGGCAACCTGCGCGTCATCGTCTTTCGCCTTTTGCAGTTGAGCGAGCAGGGGCGCAGGCAGGCGCGACCCGCACAAACCGGCCATGCGCAGAATGCCTTTGTGCGACACGATGGGCATCAGGCCCGCGATGATCGGCACGCGAATACCGGCCAGTTCGCAGCGGTCGCGAAAATCGAAGAAATCTCGATTGTCGAAAAACAATTGTGTGACGATGGCATCGGCGCCCTGATCGACTTTGGCGCGCAGGTGATCCAGGTCGGCCAGCTTGTCGGGCGTTTCAGGATGACCTTCGGGATAACCGGCCACCGCGATGCCGAAGGTGTCGCCGAATTCGGATCGAATCAGTTGCACCAGTTCGGCGGCATAGCGGAGGCCGTTGGGATGCGGCGTGAACGTGGCGCCTGCTTCGATCGGCGCATCACCGCGCAGGGCCACGATGTTCTGCACGCCCGCATCCTTGAGTTGATGAAGAATGCCCACGAGCTCTTCGCGATTGTGCCCCACGCAGGTGAGATGCGCCGCGGCGTTGACATCCAACTCGCGCTTCAACCGCATGATCACTTCGAGCGTTTTCAAGCGCGTGGAGCCGCCGGCGCCGTAAGTCACCGAGACGAATGCCGGTTTGAGCGCGGCCAGCTCGGTGGCCCGTCCCATGAGCGTGCCCACCGCCTCGTCGGATTTCGGCGGGAAGAACTCGAAGGAGAAGCTCGGTTGATGTTGCTGCAGCAGGGCGGTCAGGTGCATAGGGCCACCATTAAACGTGTTTCAAGGCGGGAACGCCATCGCCTGTTCCGGCACAGGCACGCCGCAATCAGGCCGGTACAATGCCCGCCATGTCGGATCGACTGACCAAACTGACGGCTTTTTTCGAGCGGGATCCCACCGATGCCTTTGCGGCGTATGGCATTGCCATGGAACATCGCAAGGCCGGGACTGCGACCGAAGCGCTGATCTGGCTCGATCGCGCGATCGGTATCGATCCCGATCATGCTTATGCCCACTATCAGAAGGCGATTGTTCTCGAAGAATCGGGCGAGACCGAAAAAGCCCGGCAGACGATCGAAGCGGGTCTCGCGGCGGCTGAGCGCAGCGGCGACAGCCATGCCGCCGAAGAGTTGCGCACGCTGGCCGCCGGTCTGGCTTGACGGGTTATCCGGTCGGGCGTGCAATAAGCCTCCCTCACGCTGGTTTTCTCGGGAAGCCCAATCATGAAAACGCGCATCACCACGGCATTCGGTTTGATTCTGTTCGCACTCGCAGCGTGTGGTTCGCCCGCACCGCGCGTGTTGGTGCCGGTGGCGGCCCCGCCTGCACGCCCCAACATTCTGGTGATCCTCTGCGATGACCTGGGTTACGGTGATCTGGCTTGTTACGGCCATCCGCATATCAAAACGCCGAATCTCAATCGCCTCGCAGCCGAAGGGATTCGTTTCACCGATTGTTATTCGGCGGCGCCGGTGTGCTCGCCTTCGCGCGTGGGACTGATGACCGGGCGCAATCCGAATCGTGTGGGCGTGTATGACTGGATTCCGCATCAGCATCCGATGCACATGGGCGCAGATGAGCGCACGATCGCGAACGTCTTGCGCGATGCCGGGTACGACACGGGTCTGTTCGGCAAGTGGCATTGCAATGGCGTGTTCAACGGGCCCGAGCAACCGCAGCCCGATCAACACGGGTTCGATTACTGGTTTGCGACGCAGAACAATGCGTCGCCCAGTCATGCGAACCCGATCAACTTCGTGCGCAACGGCAAGGATGTCGGTCCGCAACTGGGCTATTCGTGCCAGCTGGTCGCCAAAGAAGCTTCGCAGTGGATCACGAATCGAAAGTCGGCGGCAAAGCCGTTCTTCGGTTTCGTCTGTTTTCACGAGCCGCACGAACCGGTGGACTCGCCCGCGAATCTGGTGAAGCGCTATGCCGGTGTCGCGAAGAATGACGACGAAGCGCAGTATTTCGCCAACGTCGAGAACATGGACGCGGCAGTGGGCAGTCTGATGAAAACGCTCGAAGCGCAGGGCCTGACCGAAAACACGCTGATCTTCTTCACTTCAGACAACGGCCCGGAAACACTGAACCGTTACAAATCGGCGGATCGTTCGTACGGCACGGTGGGTCCGCTGCGCGGCATGAAGCTATGGATTTACGACGGCGGTATCCGCGTGCCGGGCATTGTGCGCTGGCCGGCGGCGATCAAAGCCGGCCAGACGATCCATGAGCCGGTGTGCAGTGTGGATCTCATGCCGACCTTCACGCGACTCGCCGGTGGCGAACTGCCTCAGAGCAAACCGCTCGATGGCGCTGATCTCACCGCGTTGTTCACCCATGGTGGTTCGGTTGAGCGGACGACGCCGCTATTCTGGAGTTATTACCGCGCGTTCCCCAAACCGAAGGCCGCACTGCGCGAAGGCGACTGGATGGTCTTGGGTTACTGGGACGGGCCCGATCTGGGCCCCGGCGGCAGTGTGCAGCATGGCGACAGTGAACTGATTAAAAAACACGAACTGGTCGGCTTCGAACTGTACAATCTGAAAGACGATCCTGCCCAGTCCCGCGACCTTGCGGGCAGCGAGCCGCAACGCCTGCAGACGCTGGCGAAGAAGCTCGTGGCGAAATACACCGAGATACGGGATGAAGGCCCGATCTGGGATGTGCCTGAGAGGCGCAGCGGCTTGAAGCGTCGCGACGCCGAGAAATAACCCATGACCTCTGCTTTTTGGAGCGTGTGTATGAACCGTTGCGCGATAGGCGTGTGCGCCTTGTGGATGTTGATCACGGTGTCTGCCTGTCAGACGTCGTCGCCTGCGACCGATGCGTCTGTTCCAGAGGAACCGATCGCCATCGAGCAGGCCAAGGCGCGCACCGACAAACCCAATGTGCTGCTCATCCTGACCGACGATCAGGGGTGGGGCGATATCCGCTCGCATGACAATGAAGCCATCTATACGCCGAATCTCGATGGACTGGCGGCTTCGGGCGCCCGCTTCGAGCGGTTCTTCGTCTCGCCGGTGTGCGCGCCCACGCGCGCGTCTCTTCTGACGGGCCGATACCACATGCGTACCGGCGTGCATGGTGTGACGCGCGGCGCTGAAAACATGCGGGCCGAAGAAGTCACCATTGCCGAAGCGCTCAAGGCTTCGGGCTATGCGACAGGCATTTTCGGCAAGTGGCACAACGGCGCGCACTGGCCGCATCATCCCAATGCGCAGGGCTTCGATGAATTCATCGGTTTCTGCGCCGGGCACTGGAACAATTATTTCGACACGACGCTCGAGAAGAACGGCGCGCCGCATCCCACCAAGGGCTACATCACCGACGTATTGGCCGATCATGCGATCGACTTCATGGATCGCCACAAGAACGAACCGTTCTTTTGCTACGTGCCGTTCAATGCGCCGCACGCGCCGTTTCAAGTGCCCGACAAGTATTTCGACAAATACAAGAAGCAGGGCCTCGATGACACGCTCGCCTGCGTGTACGGCATGGTCGAGAACATCGATGACAACATCGGCCGCATGATGGCGGCACTCGAAGTCTTGGGTCTGGCCGACAACACGATCGTGATTTTTCTGACCGACAACGGCCCCAACACCGATCGTTACAACGGCGGCATGCGCGGCCGCAAAGGCAGCGTGCATGAAGGCGGCGTGCGTGTGCCCAGTTTCTGGCGCTGGCCGAACAAGATTCCTCAGGGCCTGGTGATCAAACCGAATGCCGCGCACATCGACGTGCTGCCGACGCTGGTGGAACTCACCGGCGTGCAGGAACCCGCCACATTGCCGCTCGACGGCCAGAGTCTTGCGCCGTTGCTGCTCGATCAAGCCTACAACGCGCCCGACCGCGTGCTCTACACCTATTGGGGGGGTAAGCAAGCGATTCGCACCGCTGAGATGCGCTACGTGAAAGAAAGCAGCCGCTGGTCGGGCTTCGATATGGTCAAGGACCCGGAGCAGAAGCGCGACGTGGTGCGCGAGCACGCCGGCGAACTCGCCGAGCTCGGTCATGCCGCATCGATTCAGATTCGCGCCATGATCGGCGAAGGCTTCAAGCCCGTCCCGGCCGAAGCAGGCCACGCCGGCGAACCGGTTTTGGTGCTGGCAGGCCACGAAGCATTCCTCGCGCCGAACAAGGGTGAGGGCATCAGCTATGTCGGTTCATCCGGCTGGGCGAATGACTGGATCACGAACTGGTCGAAGACCGAGGCGCATCCGTGGTGGCCACTCAAAGTGGTGAAGGCGGGGCGCTATCGCATCAGTGTGGATTACCGCTGCACTGAGGCGCAAGTGGGCTCCACCTTATTTGCACAGGCGGTGCCGATTGTCGAAGGCCAGCCCGGTGCGCCGATCAAGACGTCGGCGGTGGCCGTGACCAAGGCGCACGAAGGTGCCGATGTGCCGAGTCCGGATCGCGTGAAGCGTAAAGAAGTCTATGAAACGACCTGGGCGCGCCTGGATCTGGGCGAAGTGGATCTGCCTGTCGGTGATATGCGTTTGGATGTGCGCGTCGAAAAAATCGTCGGCGACCACGCGCCCGAGATCAAAGCCGTGCGGCTTGAACGCGTGAAGTGAGTTTTAATTCGCCACAAAATGCATCACGCGCGCCGCGGTGCCCGATGATTCTGCGTTGTGATCGGCGCTGAGGCGCAGGCGCACGGTGTGGTCGCCCGGCGGCAGATCGTCGGCGAACATGACGGTGCGGGGATAGTGCAGGCCTTTGCTGTGGTGGTGATACAGATCGGTCTTTTTGAATACGCCGCCATCCACACTTACTTCGATCATGCCCGCATCAGGACCGGCAACGACATAAGCGCCCACGGCCTGACCACTGAAGGTTAGAGTGAGTTCGGCGCCGGGTGGTGGCTTCGAACATCGGGATCGATGTGAACCGGTCGCGCTTGCCGCCTTTGAGTGATTTCCAATCGGGGATCTGCCGCATCCAGCCGGATTGGATCGTCACCGCAGCAGCATCGAGAAATCGGCCGTGGCCGTAACTTTTCACATCCAGCGGCGCTTCGGGCATGACGCATGGCGCGGGCTTGGCATTCGCGGGTAAAGGTTCGCGCCAGGCTTTGTCGAGAATCCCTGCGGCCATGCCTGCGGCAATCGCATTGCCTTCGGGTTTCGGATGTACGCCGCCGTAGACCTTCCAATCCATCGTGCCTGCGGCCACGCGGTCGGCGAGTTCGGCGGCGACATTACTGCTCGACACGTTGTAATGTTTGGCGACGGTGTCGTGGGCTTCGACGGTCAGCGGGGTTTCGCCTTTCTGCGTTTTGGCGAGCATGCCTTCGTTGACGAAAAAGGTTACGACGATGTCGGCGTTAGGGTTGTGCCGGCGCACCTGCCGAATGATGCCTTCCATACCGCGAATGCATGCGTCGCGCGTGTGGCCTGCGTCCTGATCATCGTTGACCGCGAATTCCACAAAGAACAAATCGACCGGCCCCTGGCTCAGCACCTCGGCGCCGAGGCGCATTGCGCCAGTGGTTGAACACGTGGAACTAATGCCCGCCGATGTGAACGTGAACTTTGTCTGCGCAAAGCGCTGCTGGAGCCAGCGCATGAGCATCGGCCGGTAGCCGTCCATCTCCGTGATCGATCCACCGATCCACGCGACATGACCGACCTTGTCACGTTCGAATTTCAGACGGCTGTTGGTGTATGACCCACGCAAGACGGCGTGCGATGAGTCGATCGGCGTGGGCGTGAGTTCGGCCGCGGCTTGCGCGGTGTGCGGCATCGTCAGGAATGACGCAGAAATGGAAAACAGCGCCATGACAAGCCCGATTCGTCGCGTGTGTGTGATAGGCATGGAGGGCATGATAGCCCGGAACGTGGTCGGTGTTTCGGAGACAAGCGGGGCGATGCTTACGCCACAGCCAATCCCGTCATCGTGCCGGTGCTGGTGCCGAAGGCATCGTGTTCGAGGCCCAGGCGCTGCAGCATCGTGACGAACAGATTCGGCAGGGGGTAGTTGTTCTGGCGGTCGAAGGCCAGGTGTTGGCCGTGACGAAATCCGCCGCCGGCGAAGAGGATCGGCAGGTTCGTATTGTTGTGGCTGCTGGCATTGCCGAGGTTGGAACCGAACAGCACCATTGTGCGGTCGAGCAGATTCACACCACCTTCGTCGGTCTGGCGCAGTTTGTCGAAGAATTCACCGAGGATCTGCATCTGCGCTTTTTCGATGACGGCCAGTTCGTCGATCTTTTCCGGATCCTTGCCGTGGTGTGAGAGGTTGTGATAGTCCTGGCTCACACCGGGAATCGGCGGCACAGCATTGATGCCGTTCTTGAAGAAGGAGATCACGCGCGTGGAATCGGTCTGCAGCGCCAGGTGCATCATGTCATACATCAGACGCGCGCGGCCGATGACGTCGGTGCGATCGTTGATGTCTTTCGGCGGCTTGGCGTCGACAACGGGCTTGGGGCGATGCTCCCATTGCTCGGCCTTGTGCAGGCGCTGCTCGGTCTCGCGCACGGTGGTCAGATACTGATCGAGTTTTTGCTTGTCGGCGCTGCCCAGGCGCTGATTCATCGTGCGGCTCTGGTCGCGCACCATGTCGAGCACGCTCTGGCCGTCTTTCAATCGCTGGATTTGCGCCTCTTTCTCGGCGGGCTTGCCTTCGAGAAACAGTTGGGCAAACACACGCGACGGTTGCGTGTGCGAAGGAATTTCCACGCCGGAGCGCGACCACGCAAGACCGCGACCGGCCAGACTCAAATTCAAAGCGCCGAAGCGCGTCTGCGTGTCGAGTTGTTCGGCCACGAGCTGATCGAGCGAAATCGTGTTGCGAAAGCTCGCGCTGCCCGGATGCGGCGCTGCGGTGAGGAATGATTTTTCGGCGAGATGCCCGCCGTCCACACCGGGATGGCTCACGCCCGAGATTACCGTGAAGCGGTCGCGATGTTTTTTGATGACGTCGAGATACGGCGTCATCTTGTAATCAGCGCCGCCTTCGACCGGCAGAATGTGTTCAGCATGCAGCCCCAGGCCGACATTGATCGCCACCATGCGCATGCGATCGGAGGAAGGCGCGGCGCTCGCGTGGTGCGTGGCCATGGCATCCAAAATCGGTAGGCCGACCGCGACGCCTGAGCCGCGAAGAAACGTGCGTCGTGAAACGTGAGGGAGTGACATGGAGCAATCTCTCAAGGGCGTGTAAAAGCGTCGCTGGCCACGATGGCGTGAATCAGATCCCGGAAACGATATCGGTCGGGTTCGATGGATTTGACGATGGCGTCCACGTCGGGCCGATCCGAAAAACCCAGACCGCGACCCAGTGCGTAGGTCATCAGTTGATGGGTCATGCCGTGCGCAAGGCGGTTCGGATCGCGCAACAGCAGGCGTTTGAATGTGCGGATGTCTTCGAAAGGTTCGCCGCTGGATAGTGCGCCGGTGGCATCGACATTCGGACCCTTGCGATAAGCGACGCGCACATTGGCATGCTTATCACGGAAGAGGTTCACGCGTTCACCTTCGCCCAGACTGCGATACCACGTGCGTTGGCCACCGATCACATCGAAGCCTTCGAGCGCGAAACCGGGCGGGTCGATTTTGCTGTGGCATCCTGCGCAGCTTTTGACGTTGCGATGTTTGGCCAGTTGTTCACGCAGCGTGGTGGTGCCGCGGATATCCGGTTCGACCGCAGGCACACCGGCAGGCGGCGGTGGTGCGGGTGTTCCGAGGATGCGTTCGAGTACCCACACGCCGCGCATGACCGGCGAAGTATTCGTGCCGTTCGCGGTAACCTTGAGTATGGCGGCCTGTGTGAGGATGCCGCCGCGCACGCTGTCTTTCGGAAGTGTCACGGTGCGGAATGCCGTGCCGGTGATGCCATCGATGCCGTAGTGTTCGGCAAGGCGCCGGTTGAGAATCGTCCAGTCCGAATCGATGAATTCAAGCAGGGATCGGTTCTCTTGCAGCATGCGACGAAAGTAGCCGGTGGTCTCACCGAGCATGGCATGCTTGAGGGCTTCGTCGTATTCCGGATAGAGCTTTTTGTCGGGTTCGGTGAAATCGATCTCGCGCAGATCGAGCCACTGGCCGGTGAAGTTTTCGACGAAGGCATCAGCCTTCGGATCTTTGAGCATGCGTTCGACCTGAGTGCGCAAAATGGCGGGTGGATGCAACTGGTTTTTGGCGGCGAGTGCCATCAATGCATCATCCGGCATCGAACTCCACAAAAAATAAGACAGGCGAGCTGCCAACGCATGATCGCTGATGCGATCGGCTTTGTCGGGTTCTTCCAGAAACAAAAATTCAGGCGAGCATAAAACGGCTTTAAGGCTCAATCGCAACGCATCCATAAAGGATCGCCCGTCACCCATCGCCTTTTGTGCGATAGCCAGATAGGGCTCTGTGGCAGAAGGTTCGATCGGACGTCGAAAAGCGCGCGGCATCAGGCGTTCGAGAATCAGGTGAATGTCGGCCGCGGTGCCCTTGGCGGGATCCACATCGCCGATCAGCGCTTTGCGACTCGGTGGCGGCCAGGCTTCGAGCGGACCTTCGACTTCGATGTCGCCGATGACGATGCCGGGACCGGGATGTTCGTGTTTTTCGCGAGCACCACTGACGGTGCCGTAAGGTTTGGGATGAAAGGTGTCGTATCGATCGAAGCGCTCGGTGAATTCAATCACCGTCATTTTATCGGTCGGCAGATCCCAATAACCCACCAGGTGATAAGGCCGTCGATGCACGATCACGTCGCCGGCATGCACACTCATGGTGACCGGTTTGTCGGATTGAAATCCCCGCGCGTGAATGCGCACGCGATACGTGCCGCTCACCTGAGGCTTGAACGATCGCACCGCCGAGGGGTTGTAGCCGGAGTTGAACATGGCCACGCCGTCGTCGACTTTGCGAAAGAGCTTGCCGATCTGATTTTCCACATCCTTGATCAGCGGGAAGCGCATTTTAATCGGCTTGGGCGCCTTGTCGGCGCCGAGTGCGGCATCCAGGGTCATATCCGCAGCTTGCAGATAGGCATCGATGCTTTCGGTCGAACTGGCCAGTGCCGCGCCGATGTTGTCGAAGCCGTGGGCGACCGGGTCTTCGGGCAGCAGGTCGCGCACTTCGACATCCACGCCGAACAGATCGCGCAGCGTGTTTTGATATTCCGTGCGATTGAGACGGCGCAGCACGACTTCGCGTTGTTTCTGATGCGCCGTAGTCAACGTGCCGGCGAGTGATTTCAGGAAGGCTTGTTTTTGCTTCGCTTCGGGCTGAGGCTTGTCTTTGGGCGGCATCTCACCGGCGGTGATTCGATCGTGGATCTGCACCCAGCGCCGCATGACTTCGGCATCGGCGAAATCGGTTTTCAAATCGTCGATGGCCAGGCCGCCTTTTTTGATTCCGTCGCCGTGGCAGTCATAACAATGGGTTTCGAGAAAGACCGGATCGATTGGCGGGGCGGCGTTCGCGATGCCCGTCAGGCCGAGGCATCCGACGGCCAGAACACATGCCCGGCGGGCGCGAATCAAAAACGCAATGGGCTGGATTTCAAGCATCTTCAAAAGGTACATAACACTTCCAGGTCATTTGTCAGCATGACAGGGACAATCTCGCGGCCAATGGTCGCGGGGTGGCTTCTCAAGTATATGGTTTGAAAAGACGTTATATTTCCCAGTGGGTATCAGTCTTTTTGGATCGGGGTGTGGATCATGTCCGAGCAAGCGGTGGAGGCCGCGCCGGTTCCGGCGCGGGAGCAAACAACTTGGCGCAGTCGCATCACACTGGCGTTGACGGTGGCGGCCGGTCTATCCGGGGCGTTGTTTTACGCCTTCAGCCATCCGGCGGCATGGGATCGGATCGATCTGGATCGC
>CALOAZ010000133.1:0-3199 GCA_942491355.1 uncultured Phycisphaeraceae bacterium | reverse complement strand
GAAAAGGTGGTCGCCCGCTATCGCAACGTGGTGAGTCTCTGGAATGTGGTCAGCGGCCTGTATGCCAATAAGCATTTTGCCTTGAATATTGAGCAGGCCATGGATCTGACGCGCATGGCGGTGGTGCTGACCAAGCAGATTCAGCCCAATGCCAAAACGCTGGTGGAGATCACGCATCCGTTCGGGGAATACCACGCGCGTCGCGCCAATTCGATGCCGCCTCTGGCCTACGCCGAAATGGCGATTCAGTCCGGGATTCCATTTGATGGTTTCGGCCTGAAAATTTTGATGGGCCAGTCCTCGCCCGGTCAGACCACGCGCGACCTGATGATGCTCAGCGCGATGCTGGATCGCTTCAGCAGTTTGGGCAAGCCCGTGCATGTCACGGCGGTTTCAGTGCCTTCCACGGTGCCGCCTGAACCAACAGATCCTGACGAAGAATTTGTCGGAGGATTCTGGCGCAAGGAATGGACGGCCACGGTGCAGGGCAACTGGCTTGAAGCTTTTTATTCCATCGCGTTTTCCAAACGCGTGGTGGAATCGGTGGCCTGGCTGGACCTGGCCGATCATGATCACAGCGAAATGCTTTCGGGCGGTCTGTTGAGATCGAATCTGCAGCCCAAGAAAGCCTTCCAGCGCCTGGTCGCATTACGCCAGCGTTATCACCAGATTGAGGTCGGTAACAATGGCGGCGTCACAGCCCGATGAACGGGTGAAGATCGCTGCCGGTCTGGTGGCGATTTTAGGTTTCACACTTTGGTGGGTCGGCGAACCGGTGCCGGATTTTTCGGCGCAGGCCACTTATCGCATGGATGTGAATCATGCCGATGCCGCCACGTTGGAATTGTTGCCGGGCGTGGGGCCGGCACTGGCCGGCCGATTGGTCGAAGATCGCGATCGGCGCGGTCCGTTTCGTGATGGTGCCGATCTGCAGCGCGTTCACGGGATCGGTCCGGTGATTGCTGATGCGATTTCACCGCATGTCCAGTATTGAAAAACCCCGCTCCGGCACACGGCCGGAGCGGGGTTTGGATCGTTGCTTATTTAGGCTGGATCACTTGATGAACAGCATTTCCTGGTAGGTCGGCAGCGGCCACAGGTCATCGGCCACCAGGCCTTCGAGGCCGTCGGCGGCGGCGCGAACAACGTTCATGGCCGGCACCACCTTGTCACGGAAGTGTTGTGCGTGTGCCAGTGTGGATTTGGCGCTGTGGCCAAGTGTGGTTTCAAGGGCGTCGGCGCCATCCTGCAGGGCTTTGACCAGACTGGTCACCTTATCGAGTGTGAGTGTGTCGAAAGTGTAGCCATTGGCCTTGAGATTGGTGCAGGTCTCCGCAAGCTGATTCTGATAGCGCACCGCCGCTGGGAAGATTTGCGTGCGGGCAAGCTTGACCATGAGCAGAGCCTCGATGTTGACCTGCTTGCAGTACTGTTCGAGATAAATCTCTTCGCGACTTTCGATCTCGCGCTTCGAGAGGACGGCGTACTTTTTAAAGGTCTCGATGGTCTGCTTGCTGGCAATGGAAGGCAGCGCGTCGACGGTGGTGCGGTGGTTGGGTAGGCCACGTTTTTCGGCTTCCTTGTGCCATTCCTCCGAATAACCGTTGCCGTTGAAGATCACGGCCCCATGTTCTTTGGCGATCTGCTGCAGCACTTTCTGCACGGCGCCGGGGAGTTTCTTCGGATCACCCTTGACGGCCTTTTCGAGTTCGGTGGCGATTTCATCGAGGGCTTCGGCCACGATGGTGTTGAGCGCCACCAGCGGGCCGGCGATCGACTGGCTTGAACCCAGAGCGCGGAATTCGAATTTATTGCCGGTGAAGGCAAAGGGGCTGGTGCGGTTACGGTCGCCGGCATGCTTGGGCAGCGACGGCAATGTGTCGACGCCCACGGTCAGCGTGCCGGCCTTCTTGGAAGATTTGGCGCCACCCTTGGCGATTTGCTCAAACACATCCGAAAGTTGTTCACCCAGGAAGATCGAGATGATCGCGGGTGGCGGCTTCGTTGGCGGCCAAGGCGATGATCGTTGCCGGCATGGGCCACGGTGGCGCGCAGCAGCGCGGAGTGCTTGTGAACGGCTTTGATGGCCGCGCCGCAGAACACCAGGAATTGCATGTTGTCGTGCGGCGTGTCACCGGGTTCGAGCAGATTGCCTTGCGTGCTGTTGCCCAGCGACCAGTTCAAGTGTTTGCCCGAACCATTTACGCCCGCGAAAGGCTTTTCGTGCAGCAGGCATTCCATGCCGTATTTCTGCGCCACGCGTTTGAGCGTAAGCATGGTCAACTGCTGGTGGTCAGTGGCGACGTTGGCGTTTTCATAGACGGGAGCCAGTTCGTATTGGCCTGGCGCGACTTCGTTGTGGCGTGTCTTCACGGGAACGCCGAGTTTGTAGAGTTCGCGCTCGACATCGAGCATGAAGGCCAGCACGCGTTCGGGAATGGCGCCGAAATACTGATCTTCCAGTTCCTGGCCTTTCGGAGGCTGAGCGCCGAAAAGCGTGCGGCCGGCATTGATCAGATCCGGGCGCGAAAAGTAGAAGTTTCGATCGATCAGAAAGTATTCCTGCTCGGCGCCCGCCGTCGCCGAAACCATGGTGGTTTCGCTGTGGCCGAAAAGGCGCAGGATGCGCTGGGCTTGATCGTTGAGCACTTTCATCGAGCGCAGTACAGGGGGTTTTTTTGTCGAGTGCTTCGCCGGTCCACGATACGAACGCCGTCGGAATGCACAGCGTTGTGCCGTTTTGGTTTTCGAGAATGTAAGCCGGTGAAGTGACATCCCATGCGGTGTAGCCGCGGGCTTCGAACGTGGCGCGGATGCCGCCGGAAGGAAAACTCGATGCGTCGGGCTCACCTTGAATCAATTGAGCGCCGGTGAATTCGGTGATCGCGCTGCCCGCGCCGTCAGGCGTGAGAAATGAGTCGTGTTTTTCAGCCGTGGCGCCGGTGAGGGGATAGAACACGTGTGCGTAATGCGTCGCGCCTTTGTCGATCGCCCAGTCCTTCATGGCCGAGGCGACCACGTCCGCCGCCGTGGCGTCCAGACGCGAGCCGGTTTCGATCGTCTTGAGCAGGCTCTTGTAGATGGGTTTCGGCAGGCGGTCCTTCATCTGCGCGGCACCGAAGACATGCGTGCCGAATAGATCATGGCTCGCTTGTTCAGCGAAATTCAGCGGCGCAGTCAGTGATTTGAAATGGGTGAC
>CALOAZ010000132.1:0-7897 GCA_942491355.1 uncultured Phycisphaeraceae bacterium | reverse complement strand
TGCGCAGATCAAAAACACACCGGATTCACGACGTCTGATCGTCAGCGCATGGAATGTGGCCGACCTGCCGCGCATGGCACTGGCCCCCTGCCACACGCTGTTTCAGTTTTATGTGGCCGACGGACGACTCTCTTGCCAGCTTTACCAACGCAGTGCCGATCTGTTTCTCGGCGTGCCCTTCAACATTGCCTCCTACGCCCTGCTCACCATGATGGTCGCACAGGTCACCGGCCTGAAACCCGGTGATTTCGTCCACACCTTCGGCGATGCGCACATCTATTCCAATCACTTCGATCAGGTGCGAGAACAACTCACACGCGACACACGCGCCTTACCGACCATGACGATCAATCCCGCCGTGAAACAACTTGAAGATTTTGTCTTCGAGGATTTTTCACTCGACGGCTACGACCCGCACTCGCATATTGCCGCACCCGTGGCCGTCTGAAATTCCAGCGCCGCGCCCGACACGGATCACACACCATGCCACGCTTGTGCATCATCTCAGCCATGAGTGACAACCGCGTGATCGGTCGCAATGGCGATCTGCCATGGCGCATGCCGGCCGATCTAAAATTCTTTAAATCCAAAACGCTGCATCACGCGCTGATCATGGGGCGCAAAACATTCGAAACCCCCGGCCATCCACTGCCCGATCGGCGCAGCATCGTGATCACACGCGATGAACATTACGCCTCCGATCATGCCGAAGTCGCACACACGCTTTCAGAAGCGATCGCATTGGTGGCGAACGAGCAAAATGAAGTTTTCATCGGCGGCGGCGCCCAGATCTACGCTTTGGCCATACCGGAAGTGGATCGCATTTACCTCACGGTAATTCACACTGTGGTCGATGACGGCGATACATTTTTTCCGGAGCTGGATGCTTCGGTCTGGCAGATCATCGAACAAACCCACCGCCCATCGGACGAGAAAAACCCGTTCGACTGTACGTTCATCACTTACGATCGCAAGAGTTAAACGCTGGCCAGATCGCGCACAAAAGCGCCGGCACGCTCGGCCACTGCTGCCGGTGCGGTATCGCCATCCCCCATCACACGCACCAAGGCCGAACCGACGATCGCCGCATCGGCCACAGAAGTCACGGTGCGCACATGTTCCGGTTTTGAAATACCGAATCCCACCGCAATCGGCAGGTCAGTCACCGCACGAAGCTTGGTCAGGCGATCGGTCAATCCCTCGGGCAGATCGGCGCGAGCGCCGGTGATACCGGTGCGCGCCACCACGTAGACGAATCCCGTTGAAGCCTTTGCAATTGCCGCCGCGCGATCGTCCGGCGTGGTCGGCGCAATGAGCAAACTTGAAATCAGGCCGGCGTCGCGCACCGGCGCCGTCACGGCAGCAACTTCTTCCAAGGGCAGGTCCGGAAAAATGAATCCGTCAAAACCCGCTTCTGCCGCCCGCTTCACAAAAGTGGAAACGCCCATCCGATACACGATGGAATAACTGACCATCGCCACCAAACCCATCGACAGACGTTTGCGCACACCGCGCACCAACTCGAAAATATCGTCGACGTGTACGCCGGCATTCAGTGCTGCGGTCATCGAAGCTTGAATCACCGGGCCGTCTGCAATGGGATCCGAAAAAGGAATTCCCAATTCACAGATGCCGGCCCCCGCCGCTTCGAGCGCCACAAGTGTTTCAGCGGCGGCTTCCAACGATGGATAACCCGCCGTCACGAAAGGCATCAAAGCCTTGCGCCCTTCAGCACGATGCGATTCGAAGATGGATTTGATCCGTGACATTCGCGGCACCAACATAGCGACCGCTTCGCCGGCGCACAAAAAAGCCCCGCACCGACCCCATGGCCGGTGCGGGGCTTTTGAATCCGAACTTACTGACCCACGCAGAACAGACGCGCGTTGGTCCGGATGAACAACTCTGAGCCTACCGCCGGTAAGCCGGAACGAATGTTGTCATCGTCTTCCTCACCCATGGCGGCCTGAGCCAGAATCTTGCCATCGGCAGCATTCACAGCCACGACATCCCCATGGTGATTCATGCACCAGATTTTGCCATCGGCCCCGGTGGGCGAAGTGCGCCACTTGTAGCGACCGGGCATTTCAATCGACCACTCTTCTTTGCCCGTGGCAGGGTCCACGCGCGTCAGCGCCTTGCGCACATCGCTGAGCACAAAAAACTTATCCTGATAGAACAACGGCGTCGGTACATCCGAGGTCACCGGACTGCGATCACCGGACTTCCAGGCAACGGCCGACGCATCCAACTGACCCGACCCGCCGAGTTTGACGGCAAACACCGGCTCTTTCTTGGGTGCACACACCAGCACCACGCCACCACCAATCACCGGACTGGGCACCAGACGCCAGTGGCTGATGCGCTGCTCATTCCAAGTGCCCCAGCGCCACAGTTCCTTACCAGTGGCAACATCGTGCCCGCTGAGGTCGTCACCACCCACCACGATCAACTGACCCTCGTATGGAATGGGCGTTGAAAACGCTTCGCGCGATTCCACTTTGGCCTGCGAAGGACGTTCGACTTTCCAAATCTCCTTGCCGGTCTTCGGATCCACTGCGAGCAGATAAGACGCAATGGGCTTGCCGCCTTCGGTCGTGGCCAACGGCTTGGAGCGATCGACCGGCATGTCACGCTGCAACACTTGAAGAATCAACTTGCCATCGACCAGTGTGGGACTCGTCGAAAAGGTCCACAAAAATGCGAATCGCCCGTAATCTTCTTCGAGACTGCGCGACCACTGCTTGGTGCCGTCATGACTGAAAGCGGCCAGATCACCGTTGCCGTAGAAAAATACCACGACATCGGCATCGGCCACCGGCGAAGGAGAGGCCAGCGTCGAACGATTGTCGCGCTCGAATCCGCTGCCGACCTGATGCTGCCAGAGCGTGTTGCCGGTCTTACGATCCAGGCACATGGCCAGCAGTTTCTGCGGCCCCGGATCAGTGGTCGACACAAAGACCTTGTCACCCACGATGATCGGCGTGGCCGCCGACGGACCGGGCATCGCCACCGACCACTTCACATGCTGGGTCTTGGAAAAATCGAGCGGCAGATTCGTCGCCGATGACGAACCATTGAAATTCGGGCCGCGCCAGTGCGCCCAGTCTTCGGCAAGGACTGGAACGGCCATGGCCATCACGATCGCAGCCACGAAAAGTTTGCGTGTGTTCATCGGTGACACTGCCTCTTGAAAAACAGGGAGATCCGTGCGGGTTTGAGCATCCAGCGGTTCTTACGTGCGATCCTTCGATCCGGATCGGAACCCGACAGTTTAGCCGCCTGATCACTGCTCAGACGGCCGGTATGCCGGTGTTCTTCAGGATTTTGGGCCGACCAGTTCCACAAAATTGCCGTCCGGATCGCGAATCACCGTCAGATAAATCCCCTGCGGAAATCCAGCGGGCAGCGCGTAAGGACCCTTGGCCAAAGGCTTGATGCCATGTTGCTTGAGACGGGCCATGGCCACCGTGGTGTCTTTCACACGAATCGTGATGTAACTGAATCCCAGCGTGGAATGAATGAAAGCCTGATCCTGACGAGCCGGCTTCGAGCCCTCGACCTGCATGAGCTTCAGGCTCGTGGCACCGGGGCCTTCCCCCAGATGGAACACGCGGATCCCCAGCGGCTTGCTATCGGCAAGTCCCGCATCCCGACCCATCTCTGCAGGCACAAAGAAACCTTTGACCTCTTTGAACCCGATGACCTGCGTATAAAACTTCGCGGCGGCATCGATGTCGCTGACCACCACACCCAGATCGATGGTGAGATTCGAAAATTCACCCGCAGGTTCGGCCGGCACAACTTTGGCCTCGGGCTGAGACAGACATCCGGCCATCAGGCCACACATCGCGATCATCCACAAACTGTTTTTCATCGCTGGATCCTTCCTTGCAATTCATCGGGGAGTTGGGTCGGACATGATACTCCGGACTCTACATGCCTGGTGAACACTGCCGCCTATTGCCCTTTCATGCCCGACACCTGGCTTGCCTGGACATTCCAAATCACGCCTGTGCCCGCATGAAAGGGCGCCGTCCATTCCCGATAAAAATGACCCCCGCATCCATCGCGGAGGTCATTTCAGGAGGAGGGTCGATTTAAAATGCAGCCGGGAGATGACTCCCGATCGGATCAGAAAGCCCGGATCACGCCGATCACCACACCTTGCACCACACAGTGATCCACCCAAATCGGTTCGTAGGCAGGATTCGCCGGCTGCAGACGCACACGGCCTTTTTCCTTGTAATAGCGCTTGAGCGTGGCTTCACCGTCATCCAGAAGAGCGACCACGGTTTGTCCATTTCGAGCCGTTTCGGTGCGCTGGCAGACCACGTAGTCACCCTGGCGAATCTGATCTTCAATCATCGAATCACCGCGCACTTTCAGAGCAAACACATCGCCGGTGCGCCCCGAACCCGGTGGACTGAACAGCGCCTCAAGGTCGAGCGTTTCAGCTTCTTCCACCGCTTCAATCGGATAGCCGGCGGCAATCGTGCCGACCAGTGGCAGACAGGTATTGCGCTGCTCGTGCGGCAACGCGGCTTTATCCGACAGCTCCAAAGAGCGTGCCTTGTTCGCATCGCGTCGCAGAGCGCCTTTTTTGATGAGCGCCTCGACGTGCTCGAACACGGTGACCTTGCTGACGCCCAGCTCCTCGGCCATTTCCTGCATCGTCGGGGAATAGCCGCGCGTCAGTTGCCAGTCGCGGATAAGCAAAAGAATTTTTTGCTGCTTTGGCGTGAGCTTTAAGCCCATCGTGCTGCTCCTGCGGCTGGTGCCGCTCCATGGCATCCTCGAGGCCGACCAGACGCCATGCGCCGGTTGAACCCGCAGACAGGGGAACGGTCGCAGCCTCCGCCGCGACCATGAGGTCGACGTGATCGACCGTTTTGTCGCTCTGCCGCAGATCGCGCAAAAACCGGGTGCTGGTCAGAATTTTCTCGAACAGCAGGTCGAGAATCGTCTGTCGCAGCTCCGGTTCGCCTTCGCGCAGCAAAGTCGACCCGTGTGCCTCGTATCGGGTGACGTAATCGCCCCCCGGCCCGAGCTGTATCAATGGTGCTTCTGTCGTTTCCATGTTCCTGCCCCACTAACTTGGGTTGAATACGTCCACCGGACACAGGATCTAGTGCCACCGTCCTGCGTCCCGTGAATGGATTCGACCAGACTGTCATTGGAGCTTTAAACATTGGGGAACTTTTTGTTAGGGATAAGTTACCCATACGAAACCCGACCGTCAATCGTGCTTCCAATCCGTCTGCCCCACACGAGTTAAAAACACAGAGCTCGAAAACGCGCACTCAAAACACCGAATATCAACTCCAAAATTATCGGAACCGCATCCGGCGCACGGGCCAGAAGCAGCGCGTATCATCGGCGCCTGTTCGAAGTTCGGGGGCAATCTTTCGATTCCGGGGTCAAGAATCGAATCTGTCGATTGGCGTGCTTGCGCACGCAGTCTGCCTGTCGTCGGCTGGTCAGCCTGGGCGATCGGCTCGTGGTGCGCGCGAACCTGGGAACCGGCTGCCTCTCTGGCACTGACCGTGTGGATCCTCGCTGTCACCGCTGCATGGTTTTTGCGTCGCCATTCTCCGCGCGCGCAAATCGCCGTATGGATCAGCATCGCCGCACTGGCCTGTTTCTGGTGGATGAATCGCATCGGGCCTTTAACGCCGACGACGCTGGATCCACAAGCCAGACTGATGCGCCTCGAAGGGATCATCGAAACCGATCCGATCCCGCGCATCGGATCCACCACCGCGCTGTCGCGCTTTCAACATCTGCCGATGACCACCGCGTTCGTGCTGCGCACGTTGGATGGACAGCGCGTCTGGGTGACACTGCCTCTGTATGACGGCACCCACCAAATTGGTGACGTCGTGCGATGCACCGGCTGGCTCGAAGGATTTCATCCCACCACCCATCCAGCCGATGACGACACTGTGCGGCGCTTTGCCGATCGCGGTATCACCGCTCGCCTGCGCCTGAAAACCCGAGCCAATATTGAATCGCTGGCACAACCGGCCGGCCGATGGACACACTGGCGCACCACCGTCACACGAACCGCTCGCGATGCCTTGCGCCGAGATCTGAACATCGACTCCGACGAAGCGGCGCTCGCCTTGCTCGAAACTTTGTTGACCGGCAGCGGGCGAGAACGGTTGGGCACGCTCGGCGATGCATTCCGCCTCACCGGCCTCGCGCATTTGCTGGCCATCAGTGGTTTGCATGTGGGGCTGGTCGCCGGCGGCGCCTGGTGGTTGATCATGCTGGCCACCGGCCGACCGCGCGCCGCCATCGGCTGCATCGCAGTGGTTTTGCTTTACGTGCTGATCGTCGGGCCGCGCATTCCCATTCTGCGCGCCGGCGCCTTGATGGTGGCCATCTCAGCCGCAGCCCTTGCGGGGCGATCCATTCGACCACTGCCCGCCATTGCGCTCACCGCATGGTTGATGCTCATCTGGCATCCCGGCGATCTGTTCGATGTGGGCTATCAATTGAGCTTCGGCATTGCCGCAGCATTGGTGATCTTTGTGAAACCGCTGCGCCTGCGACTACTCCCCGAACCCGTCTTGCGCGATCAACCTCCATCACAATGGCGCCGCGCACTCATCGATAGTTTCGCCGTGAGTCTGGTGGCTTGGGCGGTGGCAGCGCCGATCATCGCCTTTCGTTTTCACGTGATTCATCCGCTGGGCATTCCACTGACCATGTTGACACTACCCATGGTGGCCATCGTGCTTTGGCTGGGCTTTGCCAAGATGCTGCTGTCGATGCTCTGGCCTTTTGCCGGTGCCTGCCTGGGCGAAGCACTGATCGGCGCAGCGCGCCTGATTTGTCTGTGGACCCAAGTCTGGGCACACACAACCGTGTCTGAAATTCAAATGCCACCGCCGTCGATCGCATGGACCTTCGGCACGCTTGCCACCGTGGGCGCGTGGTTCGGCGGCGCCTTTCAGCAACGACTTCGATCCGGCCTGATCGCACTGCTGATCTGCGGCACTTGGCCTTGGGCACCTGTGCTGGCGACCCGACTCGGGCCGCCGGGCATTGCCGCTGAATGGACCATGTTTGCCGTGGATGATGGCTCATGTCATCTATTACGCAGCGGAAGCCACGCATGGCTTTTCGATGCAGGTTCCAGCGGTCGAAGCGATCTGGCCCGGCGCGATCTGATTCCGGCGCTGCGAAGCATTGGCGTGACCCGCGTCGACACACTGGTGATCTCGCATCCGGATCTGGATCACTTTTCCGCTGTACCTGAATTGATCGACGCCATGCGGATCCGGCGCGTGTTGATCACGCAGGCTTTCAAGGATCGAAGCGGCGGCGCTCCTGCCGCATTGCTCAGCGCCGCGCGAGACCGCCGAGTTGAAATCGAAGTCTTGGCACGCGGATGGACCGCATCGCTGGGCGCAATTCATCTTCGCGCGCTGTGGCCGCCGCATGGCTTCACGCCGGTGAGCGACAATGACGGCTCGATCGTGCTCGATGCCCATGTCGGAGCGAGCCGCCTTCTTTTCTGCGGCGACATTCAGGATCAGGCCATGCGTGCCTTGATCCGGCTCGAACCGAACCTCCACGCCGACGCCATGGAACTGCCGCATCATGGAAGCTGGTGCGACACCGCTCCGATCTGGCTGCACCATGTGAATCCCGCACTGGTGCTTCAATCCACCGGATCGCGCCGGCTGAGCCGCGACCGATGGGCCGGATTGATGACCGGTCGCACACGCTGCATCAGTGCGACCGACGGCCTCTGCCGCATGCAAGTCCTTGCGGATGGGTCGCTTCGCCTGTGGCGACATCGTCATGCTGATAAAAGCTGGAAGCCCGTCCTCCAGCAGGGTTACAATGTGAGCATCCCCACCAGCCACGCCCCTGCGGGAAGCTC
>CALOAZ010000131.1:0-21856 GCA_942491355.1 uncultured Phycisphaeraceae bacterium | reverse complement strand
TGGATGTGGAAACTGGCCTCAAAGCGGTTCACCGTCAGGTGGATCGCTTTTTTCGTTTCGGTTCCATGTTGAGGTAGGATGACATTCATGAGTGCAGATGCGTCACGCCCCACGGTGGATGAGATGACCGAGCGCATGCTCGCGAGTTATGAAGTCGATTCGCGCACGCGGCATATCGATGCCGGTGTGTTTCCGGATCGAGCCTGCGCGATCGAATTGATCGACTTGTTGCGCGACCTGCTGTTTCCGGGTTATTTCACCGGTAAGACGCTGACGGCGGATAATGTCAGAGATCACACCGCCAGTGTGGTGGCCCGTGTGCGCGAGGCGATGGAGCATCTGGTCGACCAGGCGCTGACGTACCATGCGCTCCAGTCGTCTAAAGGGACTTCCGAAGATCCGTCGCAAAAAACCCGCGACATTACCGACGCTTTTTTCGAGCGCATTCCGGAAATCCGTCGTCTGCTGGGTACGGATGTACAGGCCGCTTTTGACGGTGACCCCGCGGCGCGGAACATCGACGAAACGGTTTACACCTATCCCGGTGTGCTGGCGGTCTTCACCCATCGTGTGGCGCATGCGCTGTATCAATTGGGCGTGCCGTTGTTGCCGCGTCTGATGAGCGAGCATGTGCATCAGACCACCGGCGTGGACATTCATCCCGGGGCGTCGATCGGTGAATCTTTTTTTATCGATCACGGTACCGGCGTGGTGATCGGCCAGACGGCGGTACTGGGGAATCGTGTGAAGCTGTACCAGGGTGTGACCTTGGGAGCGATGTCATTCCCGAAAGATGGCGAAGGGCGGCTGATTCGCGATACGAAGCGGCATCCCACACTGGAAGATGACGTGACGGTGTATGCCAATGCGACCATCCTCGGCGGCAACACCGTGGTGGGCCGCGGATCCATCGTCGGTGGATCGGTCTTCCTGACCAAATCCGTACCGCCCGGACATTACGTCACGCTCAAAAGTCAGGATCTGCGCTATCGCGCGGCCGAAGTACACGATCGTCTGGTGATCGAACGTAAGACCGATGATGCTTAAAAAGATCAGAAGCAATGAGTCATACTTTCAAAAATCATGGTGACATGATCGAGATTAATGGCCAGGATGGCCTGGTCATCACCTCGGAAACCTCCGTGGATTTGTGGCGCACGATCCACAAGGCGATCGAAAAACACGGATCATTGCCGGTCTTGGTAGATACGAAGGTGGCGGAGCGAAGAATGAGTGTGACCGATGCGCATCACTCAGGATCCACGCCCTTCGAGCAGGGGATTCGAGTGCATCGTGTCGCGTTCTATCTTCATGGCATGCCACCCGTGGAAGTCACGGAGCATTTCAAGACGGTGGCAAGTAATCGTGGCACCACGATTGAATTTTTTTCGTCGCGCGAGCAGGCGATCGCGTGGTTGTTGAACTGAACAAGTCTGTGCCTGATATTTTTCGCCATCGAGAACAGAGGCGTCGCTATGTTTCGGTGTGTGAGTCAGATCGTCTGCACGGCGCGCGCCGGGCAAGGCGCGTCACGCGTGATCTTTTCGGCCATCTGTCTCGCGGTATCCGCATTTTCCGACACGATGAACATGCCCGCACCGCTGCCGGTCACATGTACGGTACGGCCGGTGATTTTGGCGCATTGGTTGCGGAGGCCGCGCAGTTCCGGGCGCACGACGAAGGCGGCTTCGGCCAAATCATTGAATAGATCTTCCGGGGCAAGCGACCCTGTCGTCAGTGATGCGACGCGCTGGGTATTTAGTTCGGCATTCGGAAAAAGTTCGTCGAACGCGCGATACACCTGCCCCGTCGGGCATCCGATGGGCGGTGTGATGAGTGTCAGATGCAGCGTGCGGCTTTTAGGCAAGGGTTGAATGTCGCCGCCGATCCCGCCCACCAGAGCGCCATCCGGGGCGAAAAAGAAAGGGACGTCACTGCCGACGCGCGCCCCGATGGCGCAACGATCTTCGGTTTTTAAATTCAGGTCATAGAGTTCGTTGAGCGCATCGATCATGGCGGCGGCATTGGAAGAACCGCCCGCCATGCCGGCACCCACCGGAATGCGCTTTTGAAGCGTGACATGCACCGGCAAAGGCCGTGCAGTGAAATGTTCAGTCCAGATGCAAGCTTGACAGGCAAGATCAGCAGGAATCGGCCAGTCGATGGGCGATGGGCTCGGGGCATCATCGGCCCACCCCAGATCAAAATCCGAAGGGGATTGTGCGTCGAGGCGCTGCGCGATCAGATCATCGTATAGATCAACACACACCATCCATGAGGCAATGGGATGCAGGCCGTCGGGCTGCGGAGCGCCCACGCTCAAGGCCAGATTGATTTTTGCCGGGCAGCGTTTGATGACGCGCCGATCGATCGCCGGAACTTCATTTGTCATATTCGATTTGAGCCACGGGCGTGCCGTCGGGCCCTTTACCCCACTTGAGCATCACGGTGAACTTCAGGCCCTTGACCACGAGTGTGGGCAGCGGCACGTCGCCTTCGGCAGGCCCCATTTCGAGTGTGGTGGGTTTTTTGGGATCACCCGAATTCGGCGCCTCAAACCATTTGTCATCTTTGGCATCCAGTTCATCGGTCAGACCGGAGCCATAGCGCACCCGATAGCGAAAGTTGATCGTGCGCAAAGCCGCCTTCAGATTGTCCAGTGAATCCACCGCAGCGCCATTGCGCGCCAGAAACTTCAAGCCGGTGGCGAGAAACTGAAGTCGCGAGGCGGCTTCGACTTCCGGGTTGGGTTCCAGTTCATTCACATACTCGGCCCATGCTTTTTCAAAGGCGTTATAGCTGTTCTTCCCGAAAGCGGTTTCGTAGGCTTTGTCGGGGTTCTGGCCTTTGGCGATCTGCATCAGATAGGCCACAAAGCTTTTCTGAAAGCGTGGTGAGCCATGAACCAGAAAGTGCACCACGGTCCATGACTGCGGATACTGCAGATCGGCGCGGCCTGACTGCACGCGGAAATTCCATTCCGCATGCGGCATGTTCAACAGTTGTTCGAGCGACATGCTTTTGCCGGATTCCACGGCCTGACGCACCACGCCGATTTTCTGAGGAGGCACCTGTCCTGGCGTGAGCTTGCCGTCGACCACAATCGCTTCGCTGAAATATTCAGCCATGCCTTCGTTGGCCCAGACAGGCAGGCCGCGACCGATGCGCGCGCTGGCGAACTGATGAAAGCCTTCGTGTCGGAGTGTGCTCAGGTAATCATCCGGATCGCGGCCTTCAATGAAGATCGCAAGGCCGGCGATGGATGGGGTAATGAAGAACATGCCTGCTGAGCCGGAACCGTTGATGCCGTTCTGCCCGAGAAATCGCAGATAGCCTTCCTGTGTGGCAAACACCCAGAGGGGGCGCTTGGCCCGATCCTTCTGAGGAAAGGATCGGAAACGCTGATTGTATTCGCTGTAGACCGCGTCCATGTGTTCGGCGATGGCTTTGACGTCCTTGTCGGGAATGTCGGTTTCGATTTTATAAAAGCGGCTTTGAACCGTGCGCAGTTCCGCGTATGCCAAGGGCGACAAAACGCTGATCGTAAGAAGGGCTGCAATGAATCGCGATGTCATGATGTGACCTCCGGATGAGATTCTATCGCGTCAGATGATGGAAGTGATTTGGTTTCTCGTGGGACGGCATTGATTTCGTTCAGATCCTCGTCAGGCCATGTGCGGGCTGAAGCGGCGTGGAGTTCTTCGAGTCGTCGCACGGCCGGCATGACGGTGCGATCGAGTGATCCGATGGCTTTGTCGTGGTGTTCGACCGCTTTGGCGATGGCTTTACGCAGATTGCCCAGATGCGAGGCGAAGACGCAGAGGCGTTCATGAATTTCTTTGCCCTGCTCGCTGATTTCTCGGGCGTTCTCGGCCAGGCTCTGCTCGCGCCAGCCCATGGCCACGGCGTGCAACAATGAAATCAGCGTGCTGGGCGTGGCGATCACCACGCCTTTGGCCATGGCATCCTCGATGAGCGATGGTTTCTGTTGCGCAGCAGCTTGAAGAAAAGCCTCGCCGGGCAGAAACAGGATGACGAAATCAGGCGTGCGATCGAAATGTTGGGCATAGCCCTTCGAAGCCAGACGTCGAACCTGGGTTTCGACCTGATCGGCGTGGCGCACGAGTTGGGCCTGTCGTTCGGCGGGTTCGGCGGCTTCGACCGAATCGATGTAGGCATCGAGCGGTGTTTTGGCATCAATCACAATGGTGCGCCCGCTGGGTAGGTGAACCACCATGTCGGGACGCAGCGCCTCGCCATCGGTTCCGCGCACCGAAACTTGTTGATTGAAATCGCAACGGTCGGTCATACCGGCCAGTTCGACCACGCGCCGCAACTGCATTTCACCCCAGCGACCGCGCACTTCCGGGCGGCGCAGCGCGGTGACCAAATTCGCGGTTTCATCGCGCAGGCGCTGTTGATCCTGGGCCATCAGTTCCATCTGCTTATGCATGGCCCCATAGGCTTTGGATCGCGCGGCTTCGATTTCTTGAAGTGATTTGTTGTAGCGATCGAGGACTTCGCGCACGGGTTTCAGCCGCTGGTCGGCCTGTTCCAGAAATTCCTGTCGCGTTTCCTTGAGTGTTTCGCCCGCGAGCGCTTTGAGATGGTTTTCAATCTGCTCTTTGAACTGCGCCAGGCGCTGTTCGTCGTGCCGGTGAATTTCTTCCAGCACGGTTTTGGTTTTGTCGAGTTCAGCCAGTTGCGAGCGCGCGGCTTCAAGTTCGCCGCGCAAACCCCATTTTCGGTGATGGATGTGCTGCGATCACGAATGAGGAGAAAACACACAATCATCGCCACAAGCAGGAGTATGACGGCGGCGGTGAGGAGGTAAGGCAGCATTGTATGGATCGGAGTGATGGTTCTAAGAGCTTAGGGCGCCAAACAGGGTACGCGTCACTATTGGCCGACAATTTTACAGACGTTCTTTTTCCCGACTTGCATCACGATTTCTTGTCCGGACTGTACGTCTACAGACTGAGAGATATCAAGCACTTTGACGCCATTGAGCTTCACGCCGCCTTGAGTGATTTTTCGCTTGGCGTCGCTGTTGCTGGTGGCAAATCCGGCTTCAACTACCATCTGTGCGCTGGTGAACAACCCGGCGTTGATCATCACGGTTTTCATGTCGGTCGGCAATTCCTTCTGAGCGAAGCGCCGCTTGAATTCGTCGGCCGCTTCATTGGCGGCTTCGACATTGTGATAGCGTTCGACAATGGCGCGCCCGAGGACGTCCTTGGCATCGCGCGGGTGCGTGGTTGAGTTATCGAGTAGGCTTTCAATGCGGTCGGTCGGCAATGTGGTGAGCAGTTCAAAGTAATTGCGCATGAGCTTGTCCGGGATGCTCATGATCTTGCCGAACATGTCGTTGGGTTCGTCGTTGACGGCAACGGTGTTGCCTTTGGACTTGCTCATCTTCTCGGTGCCGTCGAGGCCCACGAGAATCGGCATGACGATGACGGCCTGGCGCTCCATGTCGTGGCGCGCCATCAGATCGCGGCCGCACAGGTTATTGAAAGTCTGATCGGTGCCGCCGAGTTCGACATCGGCCTGGATCACGACCGAGTCGTAAGCTTGCATCAGCGGATACATGAATTCGCTGACCACGATTTCCTTTTCGGCGGCCATGCGATTCTTGAAGTTTTCACGGTGCAGCATCTGCTGGACGGTGAATTGACCGGTCAGGCGCAGCACGTCGGCGAAGGTCAGTTTTCCGAGCCATTCGCCGTTGTGGCGCAGTTCGAACTTTTCAGGCGAGGTATCGAGAACCTTGCCGGCCTGTTCAAGATAAGTCTGGGCATTGGCTTCGATGGCGGCTTCATCGAGGATCGGCCGTGTGGCATCGCGCCCGGTCGGATCGCCGATGGTAGCGGTGTAATCGCCGATGATGAGGACTGCCTTGTGGCCCAGATCCTGAAACTGGCGGAGTTTCTGCAGCACCACCGTGTGGCCCAGGTGAATGTCGGGCGCGGTGGGATCCATCCCCAGCTTGATACGCAGAGGCCGGCCCGAAGCGAGTTTGCGTTTCAGGTCGTCTTCGCCGTAGATCGCTTCGACGCCGCGGCGCAGTTGGGCGATCAGATCTTCAGAAGTGGATGGCATGGCATGAAGTTTAAAGGGTGTGATGAACTTTTGCTCTTGCGACAGCGGCTATTTCAGTCCTCTGCCTTGGTCGTGGGTACTCTGCGGCCGAGAAGGCCGCCTCCGCCCCTCGACACAGCGGCAGAATTCCGAAATATCGCGCTTCGCGGCGACAAAAGTTCATCACACCCGTCTAGCAGATGAGCCTTGGCGGGGGCTTGCCGACGGCGGAGGCGATTCGATCTGGACCCGGACGGTCGATCGCATTACCATTCCGGCCATGACGTTTGTGCTCGCCCAAGAGGCTGCGGTGTTTCTGCCGATGATCATTTTACTGGTCATCGGCATCGTATTCGGCATTTCCAATCTGCTGCTCCCCAAGCTGTTTGCTTGGTTGGGTGGTAACCGGAAGAACGACGGTCGCACCAAGCAGATGACCTATGAAACGGGCATGGATCCGATCGGGACGGCCCGCAAACGATTCAACATTCGTTTTTATATTCTGGCGATGACCTTCTTGGTTTTCGACGTCGAAATCGTGTTCCTCTATCCCTGGGCCACGGTGTTTCCGAATCTGGCCAAGGGCGAGGGTATGGACGCACTGTTCCTCTATCGCATGATCTTCTTCGTGGCGACCAGCGTTGTGGCGTATCTTTATGCTTGGCGCAAAGGCGTCTTTCGTTTCGACTGATTCACGCGCTGTTGCAAAAAACAAAAAGGCCGTCCCTTGCGGGACGGCCTTTTCTATTTGCTCGTGAGATCGTGCGGCGGATCAGGGTGCCGGTGTCTGCAGGCGTTTGATGTCGGTCACCACGCCCTTGGGGCCGTAAGTCACCACCAGCAATTGGCCTTGGTCCGGGAAGTCATACGTGTGGACTTCATTGGTGCCGCGCACGGCATCGTTGTCATCGCGTCGCGCATCGGCTTCGACCGGGCGCCGGTTCACACCTTGGGGTTTGCCGAGGACCGCAATCACATCGGCGCGGGTCATGCCCTTGTTGATCATCCGCTCGGCGGTTTCGGCTTTCAGGCCCGGGTCGCGCAGGCAACCGACCATCGCCAGAGAAAGCATCGTCAGAAAAGCCAGTCGCGTCATGCGTGCCATGGGAGAGTTCTCGCAGAGCCAGAGGTTCAGGATTCGTGCAGGCCGGCGCTTTGTTCGCCTTCGCCGGGATTGGCGACCTGCCAGGTATCGCCGGAATTCAGCAGTTTCTTGAGATTGCCGGCACCGCGTTGTTCGATGGCGGTGGCCACCTGCTGCGTGAGCAGGTCTTCGTAGCATTCATCTTCAATGCGGTGGAACACGCCCATCGGTTCCGGGAAATCCGGATACGCCATGCGGCTCAGCAAGTAGGCCAAGCTTTCGTCGTGTTCATCGTGGAACAGCAGGTCATCTTCGCTGATGCCGTTGCCCAGTTCGACGATTTCAGGTTTGCGATCACCGGTCAGGCGGATGCCTTTGTTTCGGTCATTGCCGAAAATCATCGGCTTGCCGTGTTCAAGGCGCAGGACGTGTTCTTCCTTCGTGTCTTTATCGGTGGTGTGCCGAAAGGCAAAGTGATTGAACACGTTGCAGTCCTGGTAGATCTCCACAAAGCTCACGCCCTTGTGGCGTGCGGCGGCTTCGAGGACATCGCCGAGATTGCGATCAACGTCGACGGCACGGGCGATGAATGTGGCGCGTGCGGCCACAGCGATGGAGATTGGGCTGATCGGCATGTCGATCGAACCCATCGGCGAGCTTTTGGTTTTCTTGCCTTCTTCGGAGGTCGGTGAGTACTGGCCCTTGGTCAGGCCGTAAATCCGATTGTTGAAGAGCATGATGTTGATGTTGACGTTGCGGCGCAGCACATGGATCAGATGATTGCCGCCGATCGACAGGCCGTCGCCGTCGCCGGTGACCATCCACACATCCAGATCCGGATTCGCGAGTTTGACGCCGGTGGCAAATGCCGGCGCGCGGCCGTGAATGGTATGAAAGCCGTAGGTATCAACGTAGTAGGGGAATCGGCTCGAGCAGCCGATGCCCGCAATCATCACGGTGCTTTCTTTGCGCGAACCCATGGCGGCCAGTGTTTTCTTGACCTGATTGAGAATCGCGTAGTCGCCGCAACCCGGGCACCAGCGGACATCCTGGTCGGAGGCGAAGTCCTTGGCGGTCAGGACAGGCAGTTCAGTGGATTGAGTCGACATCTTCGGGTTGCCTCTCTGTGGCCCTGTTCGGGCTTTGTCTCGGCTTGGGCCTTGGTCGATTGTAGGCGGGCCGTCTCTCGCGTCGTTACTTGATCGCGGCCAGTCGCTGATCCAGATCTTGTGCGGCCGGATCCACATGGTGAAGGTGGGGCGTCAACGATTCACGCGGGCCCCACTTGTCGTCGAGGATCAGGTTGATGGCCTGTGCGATCTCTTCGATCATGAACGGCAGGCCCTGGATTTTGTTGAGTCCGCGGGCATCCACCAGATACTTGGCGCGAATCAGCAGGCGCAACTGTCCGTTGTTCAATTCCGGAATCAGGATCTTCTTGAAGCCCTTGAGGATTTCGCCCAGATTGGCCGGGAACGGATTGATGTGGCGCAGATGCACGGCCGAAACTTTCTTGCCGGCTTCGCGTGCGTCGGCCACGGCGGTGGTGATGGCACCGTAGGTGCCGCCCCAACCCAAGACCAGTAGATCGCCGGTGGCATCGCCATCGATTTTCTGGGAGGGCAGGCGTCGGGCGATTCGCTCGATTTTTTCGCGACGCAGGTCGGTCATCAGTTGATGGTTCGACGGGTCGTAACACACGCTGCCGGTGATGTGTTGTTTTTCCAGACCGCCGATGCGGTGCTGCAGTTTGGGTGTGCCAGGCACGGCCCAGGGGCGCGCGAGTTTTTCGTCGCGCGTGTAGGGCAGGAATTTGTCTTCGGGTCCATTGGGCTCGGTGGCATGCTTGATCTTGATGGGCACCAGATCGTCGGGATCCGGCAGCAGCCAGGGCTCTGCGCCGTTGGCGATGTAGCCGTCGGAGAGGATGACCACCGGAGCCATCGATTCGAAGGCGATGCGCGAAGCTTCGATGGCGATGTCAAAACAATCCGAAGGGGATTGCGGAGCAAGAATGGCCACCGGGCAATCACCGTTGCGGCCGAACATGGCCTGCAGCAAATCCGACTGTTCAGTTTTGGTTGGTAGGCCGGTCGATGGGCCACCGCGTTGCACGTTGAGAATGACCATCGGCAGTTCGGTGATGGCAGCCAGACCGATGGCTTCGCTCTTGAGGGCGAGGCCCGGCCCGGAAGTGCCCGTGACCGCGAACTGGCCTGCGAATGCCACGCCGATGGCCGAGCAGACACCGGCGAGTTCATCTTCAGCCTGGAAGGTTTTAACGCCGAAGTGGCGCATCGCCGCCAGATAGTGCAGCACATCACTGGCGGGCGTGATCGGATACGTGCAGTAAATCAGTTGTTTTCCGGCGAGTTTCGAAGCAGCCACGAGTCCCATGGCCAGCGCTTCGTTGCCGGTGATGCGGCGATAAAGGCCTGCAGCGATCGGGGCTTTGGCCACGCGGTAGCGCACGGGGAACATTTCGGCGGTTTCACCGAAGTGGAAGCCGGCTTTCAGGGCATCGATACTTGCATTGGCGAGCTGAGCGCCTTTGGCTTTGCCGAAAACTTTTTCGAGATAGTTGATGGTGATGTCGGGTTCGCGATCGTACAGGTAGTAGATCAACCCGAGGGCATACATGTTCTTGTTGCGACCCACTTCCTTGGCGCTCAAGCCGCTGGCGGCCAGCGCTTCTTCGGTGAGACGCGTCATCGGGATCTTGTAGATCTTGTACGCCGTATTGATTTTTTCGTCGTCGAGCGGGTTGTAGCCTTCGGGATAACCGGCCTTGCGCAGATTGACCTTCGTGAATTCACTTTCGTTGATGATCACGATGCCGCCGCGTTCCACATCGATCAGGTTGGCTTTGAGCGCGGCGGGATTCATGGCGATCAGCGAATTAACGATGTCGCCCGGTGTGTGAATGTCAGTCGAAGAGAAGTTGACCTGAAAACCGCTGACACCCGCGACGGTGCCTGCCGGCGCGCGAATTTCGGCGGGAAAGTCCGGGAAGGTGGCGATGTCGTTGCCGACCATGGCTGCGGTATCGGTAAACCGCATGCCGGTCAGCTGCATGCCATCGCCGGAGTCGCCGGCGAATCGTACGGTGGCGGATTCAACTTCATTGATCGCAGAATCAGACGCTGCCATGGAAAAAAACTCCGAAGGCGTGGGCGAACCGCGTGGGGCTTCTCGCGGCCCATGCGTTATCGGGCGTCGTTTTATTGCCGGTAATTCCGTTCCCGAGAGGGTCTTAGGTCTGGAATGAAAAGGGCATACGACCGCGCCCGTAGCGTTAATATTGCAGAACCCTTGGGCTTCGGCAAGTTGCCCATAATCCGACTTCTCGGGCCTGAAATATCGTTTTTATTCCGTCGGGCCTTCAACCACCGATAGATGGCGTGAGGGAGGTCCGCGCGCGAAAATGAGTGTTCGCAAATCATCGCCAAAGTCGTCTGATTCAAAAACCGTTTCTCCACTGAGCCGAGTCCTATGGATTCTGGCCGTGGGGGCTTGGCTTTTTGTTTCTGCTGCCCTGATCAGCTTTTCCCCGGCAGACCCGCCGAGTCATGCGGCGGCGCCACTGAATGTGGTGCCGGCCAACTGGTGCGGACATGTGGGAGCCGAGATTGCTTATCGGGCCTACCTGATGTTCGGTCTCGGAGCGTGGGTGATTCACGCCGGGTTGGCCGGTCTGCTCCTGGCGATGTCGCGCGGGCGCAGCATCAATCAGATCAGCTTGCGTGTGATCGGGACTGCTCTGATCGCTGTGGCGCTCGGTGGTTTTCTCGCCATGACGCCGTTCACCGGTGCGCTGCCTGAAGGGCCCGGCGGCCTGATGTCGATTTATCTTTCCACCAAGCTTTCGAGTCAGTTCAGCGTGGTGGGGACATCGCTGATTTTCGGCTTGTGCTTTCTGGTCGGTCTGCTGCTTGCGGCCGACGATTTGTGTCTCTCGGCTTGGCGCGGTTTGTGCGCCACCGGTTCGGGCGTAGGCTCGACGGTGGGAGCCGTCGGCCACGTGCTGGGCAAGATCGGGACGACCACGGCAGATGTGGCCACTTGGCCGTTCTGCAAAATGGCCGGCGTGTTCACGCGACGCAAGGTGGATGACGCCGACGGTTTGATTGAAGAAGACCAGGAACTGGCCGAAGACGAAGAATGGGAAGACGAGGACGAGATCGAAGCAGAGTATGAAGACGAAGAAGAACTTGAATACGAAGATGAAGAAGAAGCGGAGTACGAAGAAGAGGATGAGGATGAAATAGAAGCTCCGGCTCGCAAACGTTCCAAAAAGAAAGCTCCGGCGAAGAAGCCCACCCGCGCCAAAAGCCCCGAACTCAAGGCCGAACCCGAAGCGCCTCAGAAATCGGGCCTCGATCCCGAAGCGCTCCGTGAGAAAATCAAAAATCTGCCCATCACCTTCGCCTCGAAGAAGCCATCGGCCAAAGCAGCGCCCCCGCCGAAGCAGGATCTGTCCGGTTATGAATTCCCGGGTATGGATTTGTTGATCGAGCCCGAATCCAATTTCGGCGAGGAAATGGCGGCATCCGTGCGCGGGCAGGCCGAATCGCTGGAGCGTGCGCTGCATACCTACAAGATCAGCGGCGAGGTGGTGGCCATCGATGCCGGTCCGACCATCACGATGTACGAAGTGCAGTTGGCGCCGGGTACGAAGGTCAGTCAGCTCAATGCGGCTGTCGAGCGATCTGGCACGCGAACTGAAGGCTCAGAACATTCGCATCGTGGCCAACATCGTGGGCCGGTCGACGGTCGGTATCGAAGTGCCGAATCTCAAGAAGGAAAAAGTCCGTCTCAAGGAATTGATGACGCTCGGCGGCGCCGACGCGGCGAAGATGGATCTGCCGATGTTCCTGGGCAAGGATGCGAGCGGCAATCCATTGATCGCCGATCTGGCGAAGATGCCGCACATGCTCATTGCCGGTACCACCGGTTCGGGCAAGAGCGTGTGCATGAACTCGATCATCGTGTCGTTCCTGTACACGCGCCGACCCGACGAGCTGAAACTCGTGCTGGTCGATCCGAAGATGGTCGAAATGGCGCAGTTCCGTGATATTCCGCACCTGATGTGCCCGGTGGTGACCGAGATGAATCGCGCGGCGGCCATTCTCGAATGGGCCGTCACGCAGATGGAAGAGCGCTACGCCTTGCTGGCCGAGGCCGGTACGCGCGACATCAACGGTTACAACGACATGTCGTGGGAAGATCTGAAAGATCGTTTCAATCCTGAAACGCCCGAAGAAGAAGCCAAGATCCCCAAGAAGCTCGCCCGCATGGTCTTCGTGATCGACGAACTGGCCGATCTGATGATGACCAACAAAGAAGTCGAAACCTTCATTGTGCGTATCGCTCAGAAGGCGCGCGCGGTGGGCATCCACCTGATTCTCGCCACGCAGCGCCCGCAGGCGAATGTGGTGACCGGTCTGATCAAATCGAATATGCCTTGCCGTATCAGCTTCAAGGTTTCGAGCGGCATGGACAGCCGCATCGTGCTCGATTCGAAGGGCGCCGAATTGCTGCTGGGTCAGGGCGACATGCTTTATCTCTCGCCGCGCACCAGCAAGCTCACGCGTTCGCAGGGCACGTTGGTGGATGAATCCGAATGCCGCTCAGTGGTCAAGTTCCTCAAGAGCAAGGCTTCGCAGTGCTTCGAACCGCAACTGGTGCAGCTCAAGGCACCCGGCGGCTTGAGTGCCGATGGCGATGAGGCAGAACGCGATCCGCTGTTCAACGATGCGGTGCGCATCGTGCTTGAAACACGGCGCGGCTCGGTATCGTTGCTGCAGCGCCGCCTGGCGGTGGGTTACAGTCGCGCGAGTCGATTGATCGAGCAGATCGCCGAAGCGGGCATCATCGGTGAATACAAGGGCTCGCAGGCGCGCGAAGTGAACTTCACGCTCGAAGAGTGGGATGCGCTTCAGGCGCAGATCGCCGCCGACACCGAAGACGAGGTGGTCGATACCGTTGAGCAGGCCCAGATTCGGGCGACTCAGACTGAGGTCGAAGAAGACGAAGTCGATGACGCCGAGGCCGAATACGACGAGGACGTCGAAGAAGAAGAAGAGGAAGACGTCTACGAGGAAGATGAAGAAGGCGAAGAAGTCGCCGAATACGAAGACGACGAAGAAACCGAGGATGAAGCGTACGAGGAATACGAATACGTCGAAGAGAAGGAGTGATCCGGCGGCTGCCGAACGGCCTGCCGTCAGGATGCCCTTTGATTTCGTGTGTTCTTGACCCGCCCCGAAGCCGATCTACAATATCCCACCCGCAGGCCGATCTAGGCCTGCGGGTTTTTTGCCCTGTTCGTCTAGCGGCCCAGGACGCTGCCCTCTCACGGCGGAAACACGGGTTCGATTCCCGTACGGGGTACTTCACACCCTTGAGAAGCGAGATCTTCTCAGGGGTGTTTTTTTAAGTTATCACCGAATAGATCGAAGATGCGTTGGGCATAAAAAACCGCACCTTGCGGTGCGGGTTTGATGAAAAGCTGTAAATGAATTCAACGGCTCAGTCGTCACCCTTCTTAATCGTATTCAAATACTGATCCATATCCTTGTAGAACAGATTGTCCTGCCAATCGAGAATGCCCCAGATTTTGTCCATCTGGACTTTGCCGTTTTCCTTGTTCAAATAAACTTTGTGAATGCGCTCGCGCATGACGTTGTCACTCTGGAAGGTGTTCAGCTCGGCAAGCAGGGCATTGCAAAGTTTGTGAAAGACAGGTGCAAGCGGTTTTTTGCTGTCCCAAATGGCCTGGCCTTCATCCTTGGTGCGGTTTCGCACCTCGTTGCTTTTGCTGGTTTCTTCGTTGGCGATGTATCGATCCCGCATGTCGAGCATCGAGGCATACAGCCGAAGGCCGCCATCGCGCGGGAGCATGGCGATGATCGCGTTTCGGTATTCGAAATTCTTGAGGTTCTTGCCGGTAAACAGTTCGTTGTATTTGTCGATGATGGGTTGGATTCTTTTTGGAGGTAACTGTGCCTGCGTGGCCGGTTCCAGATATTTCATGAGCGTTTTCGGAGGCTGGCCGGGAACGACGCTGAGTTTCGGCATGGCGGCCACGATCTTCAAAAGATCTTTGGGGTCCGCCTTTTCGATCTGGGGTTTGAACAGAAGCAGATACAGCTTGAGGTAGGCATCCATTTCGCCGTCGCGATCGAGTTGATCACCGAGCATGGGAATGACCTGGTCGTCGACCATGCCCTCGAACTGGGCGTAATCCTCACTGTTCACCAGGGGGTAAACGCCGAGATCCTTGATCGATTTCTTCGCTTTGTCGGCCCACTTCGGTAGTTCTTTTTTGATGTCGATCAAAGGCCGCGTATCGCGACCGGCGCCGAAGGCCGGCCCGGCCATGGCGATCAAGGCGAGGCTCAGGATGAGTGCGGTTGACGGGATAAGTCGATTCATAATTGTGCCCTTTGGCGCATTCTAGGTGAGATGTTCGCGTAAGAACACACCGATCATGACCGGAGGGGTTACCGCGCGCAGGTCATTTTTGAGGGGAATCCGCACAGCCCAGAATGCGATCGGCCACGATTCTGGCACCGGTGATGCAGTCCGGAATACCCACGCCGCCGGCGTAAGCATTGCCGGTGAGGTGGATCGCTGGGTGATGAGCCATGTGCTGCTGAATGCGGCGGGCCCAATCCAGGTGGCCGACGTGGTATTGCGGCATCGAATTCGGCCAGCGCCGCAGGGCGGCGAATCGAGGTGGTTGTCGAATGCCCAGCAACTTCGCGAGTGTGCGGTGAGCGGTATCGATCAGTGCGTCGTCAGGTTGATCCAGCACGGTGGGGTTCAGCGCGCCGCCGAGGAAGGCGCGGATCAGGACGGCCATCCGGCGCGCGGCCGGCGTATTTCACGCTGCTGAATGAGGCGGCGAGGATGTCCAGCTTTTCGATTTTCGGCACCACGATGCCGAAGGCATTCAGCGGGTGTTCGACGGCGCTGCGGTCATAAGCGAAGTTCACCACGGCAGAAGACGCGTACGTGAGCTGCGCCAGATCAGTGGCGAGATCCGGCGCAAACGGGCGCACGATGGCAGCGGCGTGGAGCGCGGGCAAGGCAAGAATCACGGCATCGGCTTCGAGCATTTCACCTTCGGTCGTGCGTAGCGTGACGCCTTGCGGCGTGGGATGGATCTGATCAATGGCGGTCTGCTTGCGGATGCGGTGGGCGCCGATTTTTTGTTCGAGCGCATCGACCAGTGTGCGCATGCCCGCGCGAAAAGTGACAAACAGGCTGTAGCGGGCGCCGCTTTCGCTGCCGTGTGCAGATCGTCCGGCGGCTCGCATCGCAGAAATCAGACTGCCATGGCGCTGTTCCATGTCGAGGAATTGCGGCATGGTGGCGGCGAGGCTGAGTTTTTCGGGATCAGCGGTGTAAATGCCGCTGATCAACGGTTGCACCAGACGGTCGAGTGCTTCGCGCCCGAAGCGGCGCCGCACGAAAGAAGCCAGCGATTCATCTTTGTTTTCACGACGCGCCGGGATCAGCATTTCTGCCGCCATGCGCAGTTTGCCACGCCATGAAAGCAGTGGTGTGGTGATCATCGGCCCGAGGCGCGTGGGTGCCATCATTAGAAAGCCTTCAGGCACCGGATGCAGTCGGCCGTTGCGCACCAACAGGGCGCCGCGGTGATCGGGCGATGTGTGAATCAGCTCATGTTCGAGGCCGAGTTGTTTCGCCAGATCAATGCCGCCGGGTTTATTCGTGATGAAATTGTCCGGCCCGTGTTCGAGCAAAAAGCCGTCGCGCGTTTCCGAATCGATCACGCCGCCGAGTCGATCGGTGGCTTCGATCAGCAGGGGATCGCCGCCGAGTTCGAGGACGCGGTGTGCTGCGGCCAGACCGCTGATGCCGCCGCCCACAATGATCACGCGTTTCGTCATTGTGCGGGGCGTCCATGCGCATGGGGCGGTCGCTGTGGTGCCGGGCAGCAATCGGCCGGGCAGCGATCATGATTCGGACCGAAGCAACCGATGGCTTCTTTTTGAGTGGTGATATCGAGGCGTTCGGCGATTAACTTCCGAATCATGCCGATGAAGGCCGGGTGTGTGCCGACGGTGGCGGCGCGCTGCATCGAAAGGCCCAGTTCGCGTGCTTTTTGCGCGGCTTCGGTATCGAGATCGAAAAGCACTTCCAGATGATCCGATAGAAAGCCGATGGGTGCGATGACGACTGCTGGCGATCCCTGTGCATGCAGTTGTTCCAATTGATCGCAGATATCAGGCTCAAGCCACGGCACTTGCGGCGGGCCGGATCGCGATTGCCAGCAGAGCATGTGGGGATTGGCAAGTGATTCGGTGATTAGTCGAGCGGTTTCGAGAAGTTGTTTTTCGTAGTCGCATCCGGTGGCCATCGATGTCGGAATCGAATGGGCGGTGAAAACGATAGGAGCGATTTCGCGTTCGGTTTCGGGCAGTTTGTTCAGGGCATCGTGAACGCGGTCGCGGTTGGCCGTGATGAAGTCCGGATGATTGTAAAACACGCGGATTTTATCGTAGGTGAGGCCAGTGCCATCGATGGCAGTATCAATGTTCTCGCGATACTGTCGGCAGGAGGAATACGAACTGTATCCCGCGAAGACGAAGGCGAGAAAGTGCTTCACGCCGTCGGCTTTCATCTGCTGTACGGTGTCGCGCACCATCGGGTGCCAATTGCGATTGCCCCAATACACCGGCAGCGTGATGTCGTTGGCGCGTAGTTCGGGTTCGAGGGCGGCGAGCAAATCCTTGATCTGCGCATTGTGCGGACTCACACCGCCGAAGTGGTGATAGTGTTCGGCGACTTCGGCCAAACGGTCGGCGGGAATGTTGCGGCCGCGCGTGACGTTTTCGAGAAATGGCATCACATCAGCAGGGCCTTCCGGGCCGCCGAAAGACATCACCAGGATGGCGTCGTAAGGCAGGTCATTCATCGCAAAATCCGTGAGGCGTTTCAGCGGGCCGAGAGTTCATGCACGGCGTCGACCAGATCGGCGATGCGACGTGGATCCATATCCGGGCTTACGCCGTGACCGAGATTGAAGATGTGGCCGGGTCGTCCGGCCGCCTTGTCGAGAATGCGCTGGGTTTCGGCTCGCAGCACGTCGGTCGGGCTGTAGAGCAGTGTGGGATCGAGATTGCCCATCACGGCCACATCAGAGCCCAGTGCGCCCCAGGCTTCGGCGAGATCGACGCGCCAGTCGAGGCCGATTACATCGCCACCTGCTTGAGCAGTGGTAGCAGGGCGGGATTGCCTGTGGCAAAGTTGATCACGGGGGTGCCGGGTCGGATACCGTCGATCACACGTTTGAGATGCGGCAGCACATGGCGGCGGTAATCATCCGGGCTCAGCGAACCGGCCCACGAATCGAACATTTGCACGGCGTCTGCGCCCGCTTCGATCTGCGCATTGAGATACGCGATCAGGGTTTCGCAAAGGCGATCCATCAGGCCGTTCCACGCGATCGGATCGGCATGCATCATCGTTTTGGTGTTCGAATAATTCGAAGACTTGCCGCCCTCGACCATGTATGACGCCACGGTGAACGGTGAACCGGCAAAACCGATCAGAGCGATGTCCGGGCGCAGGGCGCGGCGCGTGAGTTCAATCGCCTTTGGGACGTAGGCCAGTTCGGCGGGATCGCCGACGTGCAGGCGGTCGAGATCAGCGGCGCAGCGGATGGGATTGTCGATCACCGGGCCTTCGCCTTTGACGAAGTCGAGATTCAAACCCATCGGCACCACCGGTAGGAGGATGTCGGCGAAGATGATCGCGGCATCCACACCGAGACGGTCGACGGCCATGAGTGTGACTTCGGCCGCAAGTTCGGGCGTTTGGCACAGACCGAGCATCGTGGTTTGAGCGCGGATCTCGCGATACGCACGCTGATATCGGCCCGCTTGGCGCATGATCCACACGGGTGTGTGCGGCACGGGTTCGCGCCGGCATGCTTTGAGAAAAACAGAATCAGCCGTGGTGGGAATGCCTTCGGGGCTGCGCCCTTGTGCGTCGGCCCATCGGGCATCGATGCGCCGCCATGGGTTGGTGTCGACACCGAGTTCGGCAGAAGTGCGTTTTTTGAGCAGTAGATCGTGACCGCGCCGCGACAGTTCGTTCACCAGATCGATCTGGTTGGGATAGTCCGGTTCGTAATCGGCCTTCACGCCGACGGCATCCAGCGCGGCTGAGGTGATGGGGCCCACCGAACCGATCACCACACGATGGAAGCTTTCCCGCAGGGCTTGTTCTTGCGATGTTTCTTTGGCCACTTGAAACAAATGGTTTACCTGAGCTTCGCTGGTGAACAGCGCGAAATCGACCTGGCCCGCGATGAGGCGGTCGATGGCTTCGCGCAGCGGGGCTGGATCGTCTGGCATCGACCAGCGGTAGACCGGTACGGGCGTGACGGATCCCCCGCGATCGACGATCGCATGAATGATCGGATCGTTGTTCGCGCCGTGTTCCTGCAGGGCGACGCGGCCATCGGCATCGCCGATGGCCGCGATGGTTTGTCGGCCGGTGTGCGGCGCGTCGGCGGCGAAAAGGGTGCTTACGCCGAATGTCGTGAGGGCCTCGACGGTTTTCGGGCCGCGGGCGACCACGCGGGTTTGCGACAAACCCTGACAGATGGCGCTGTGCGAGGTGCTGCGTGCCGCGGCTTCGAGCAGTTGTCTGGCACCGACGGCGGTTTGAAAGACCACCGCACTGTAGGCACCATCGATCAGATCCTGCGCGAAAAGATCTGCTGCAGGATTGGGATCGATCGGTACCGCTTTCAAAGCAGGCGCATTGAAATTTTTACCATTGAGTTCGCGTACCTTCTCGGGCAGCGAGCCGGGCATGACACTCTGAAATGTGAGGACTTGGCGTCCTTTGAAGTCAAACGGCATCCCACATTTATACCGACTGGAGCCCGACGCTGACAGCGCTCGCCGGTCGTGGTGCGGGCGATGCGGGTATGATGCTTCGGCACGGATTTCGGGTTCGGAGGCTGAAAAACCCCAATGCCGCATTACACCTATGAAGTCATTCTGGAAGACGACGAGCCCGGGCAGTTGTTCGAAGTGCTTCAGAAGATGTCGGATCCGCCACTCACCGTGCATCCGGAGACCGGCCAGCCGGTCCGTCGCGTGATCAGTGCGCCGTTTGTCTCGACCAAGGGATTGAGTGATGGTGCCATGGCGAAAAAGATCGGCGATGACAAGAAGCTCGAAAGCATGGGCTTCACCAAATACGTGAATGAGGGCGGCAAGCTCAAAAGAACCGCAGGCAAGGGCCCGGACATGTTGAAGTCCGACTAGGTTCTGTCTGACGCCAGCAGGATCCGTCAAACAGAACCTCAAGCTCAGCGCCACCGGTCGGTGGGCGCAATTTTTCTTGTCCATTCCGTATCCGGGTCGCGATCGAACGCCTTGTCGGCCTGCTGCACGCAATCCCAGCAGATGACCGCATTGGGGTTGGCGCTCGGTGGCGGCGCAGCATGTCGCCAACACATTTCAGGCGGATCGAAATGACGCAGGCACATGGTGCATTGGAATTTTTCAGTGGCCGCTTGCGCCTGTTCGACCGCCAGGGCAAGGGCTTCAAGGCTGAGGACGGAGCCTTGATGGCCTTCGATCATCGGAGCCACTTGATCCCAGTCTTTGCCGGTGAAATCACAGACAATCATGATGCCGTCGTCTTCTTCGCGTTGCATGAATAAAACCTCAGGCCGGGTCGTGGCCGCCCGGATGAAAAGGATGGCATCGGCAGATGCGTTTGGTGCCGCGCCACGCACCACGAAACGGTCCGTGTTTGGCGACGGCATCAAGCATGTACTGACTGCATGAAGGATGAAATCGGCAGTGCCCACCCAGAATCGGGCTGAGCGTGTATCGATACACCCAGACCACGCCGACGATGCATTTTGAAAAAAGTGTGGTCAATCCGTGCATGTCGGCATTCTACGTGAGTCGAATTCGGAATAGGCCCGCGACTTCGACACTGGCACCCAACGGCAGGGCGGCCGCGCCGACGGCAGCTCTCGCGTGGCGACCGGCATCGCCCAACACTTCGAACATCAATTCCGAAGCGCCGTTGATGACCAGGTGTTGATCGGTGAAAGTCGGATCGCTGTAAACGAAGCCTTCAAGTTTGAGTACGCGTTCGATGCGGTCGAGCGATCCGATTTCGGCGCGCACCGCGCGCAGCAGATTGGCGGCGCACAGCGCCGCTGCCTGGCGAGCATCGGCAAGATTCACCACCGAAGGGACAGGCCCTTTGAAACGCAGGCCGTTCGGGCCGTCGATGGGGATCGTGCCCGAGGCATACGCCGTGTTGCCGTCGATCACCACCGGCACATAGGCCGCAGCCGGTGCAGGTACATGATTCAGGGCGTAGCCAAGCGATTCAAGTTTTGCATCGCGATCACTCATGTGTTTATTTCGCCGGGAAGCGTTTCGGCAAAAAAGCGAAGCCAGTTGCCGCAGAAGATGCGATTGATATCGGTGTCGTTGTAACCACGTGCCGCCAGATGTTCGCCCACTCGAAACAGATCGGCGATGGTTTCAAGATCGTGCGGTGTGCGCTCCGAACCGAACCCGCCGTCAAGATCGCTGCCGATCGCCGAGTGACAGGCATCGCCGGCCAGTTGGCAGACATGATCGATGTGAATGGCGGCGGCTTCGAGGCTGACGGTTTCACGCGGTGTTTTGCCGGTTTCCCATCCCGCATGCAGCATCCAGGCATCCATCGAAGCACCGATGACGGCTTCGCGATCGATCAGTTTTTTGAGATGTTCGTCGGTGAGTTGGCGTACGCCAGGTGTGAGCGTACGGCAGTTGTGGTGGCTTGCGAGTACGCGGCCACCGAAGGTGTCGATGGCTTCATCGAGACTGCGATCGCACAGATGCGTGACATCGAGTGTGACGCCGAGTTCAGCCATGCTTTCAAGTAGAGCATGGCCGAGCGGTGTGAGGCCCGCGTGCTGATCGGTGCCACCGGCGTAACGGCTCATGCCGTAATGCGCGAGGCCGATGATGCGCAGGCCGCCGTCGAACCATGCTCGCAAATCTTCGGGTGCGACGATGGGGTCGGCGCCTTCCATGCTGAGAATCAGGCCGATGGGTTCGGTACCGTCGCTGGTGCGCCAGGCCTCGGCAGAAGCGGCTAGGTCGGCTGCAGTGCGAAGGATGCGGATTTCACCCGCACGTTCGAGCCAACCGTAGCAGGCCAACTGGCCGGCGGCGATGGCGTGCGCGGCCCACGGCGTGCCGTGATCGATGGCCGTGCGAGCGTAGCCGGCTTCTGGGAATTTAAGATCGGGCCCGCTGCGCGCCAGCAAGGTGCCGACGCAAAGGCCGACACCGCCGCGCCGCATTTCCGGAAAGCTCACCGTCGCATGGCCGCGGCATCGATCATCGGTCATATGCGCTTCAGCTTGGCGCATGGCTTCGACGGGCCGCGTGAGGTCGCGGTCGTAGGCCATCGCATTCCAGGCGAGATCGAGGTGGGCGTCGAAGATCAGCGGTGTCATGGGGCTGTCGGGCGCGTCATGTCGAATGATCCGGTGTAAATCACGGATCGGTAGTGAAACACGAATCGGCCGGGCGTCACCCAGCCGTCGTAACCGTATTGCTGGTTGGGATCGTTGCCGTCTTTGGCGATGTTGCGATTTCCATTGAATGAAATGGAACC
>CALOAZ010000130.1:0-18080 GCA_942491355.1 uncultured Phycisphaeraceae bacterium | reverse complement strand
ACGGATTCAAACCACTGGCATCTTTGAACGGCGCGACCGGTACGATCGGTGTGTGCGGCGCGGGCAGAGCGAGATAGAGAAAAAACGGCTTGCCCGCTTTGGCCTCACCGGCGCGGGCCTTGATGTGTTCGATCGACTTATCAAACAGATGCGGCAACACGTTGATGATTTTGAAATCCGGACTGATCGGTCCTTTGCGATACCAGCCGTAAGGGTCTTCTTGTTTGCTGACACCTTCTTCACGCTCAGGCTGGGCCGTGACGCGACCCGTGTCGACCCATACGTACGGCGGCATGTCCAGCGAACCGCAGTGGCCGTAATACTGATCGAAACCATTGATGTCGGGCCCGTTCTTCACCGGTTGAGTGAAATCGATTGTTTTGCCGGTCTTGTGCCAGTCCCAACCCAGATGCCATTTGCCGATCATCGCCGTGTGATAACCGGCATGGCGCATGAGGTGCGCGAGGGTGGGACGATCGGCTGGAATCAAGTGATCGCTGGTACCGCCTAGAACACCACGGGCCAGGCGCGAGCGCCAGTTGTAGCGCCCGGTCAGCAGGCCATAGCGCGTGGGCGTACACACCGAACTGGGCGTGTGGGCGTCGAGAAACGTCAGCCCCTCATCGGCCAGCTTCTGAAGATGCGGCGTGCGGATCTTGCTTTCAGGATTCGTGGCCGTCAGATCACCGATACCCAGATCGTCGGCCAGAACAATGATGACATTGGGGCGGTCCGCTGCCTGCAGACCCCACACCGGCGCGAGAATGGACATCACCAGCAAGACACAAAAGCGATTCATCATGAACTCCTTGAGCCGATCCCCTTCCGCAGCAGGATGACCTAAAGGGCTATACCCGAACGGAAGAAGAATTCTCAATAAATGGCCGCCCCTTCGAAACCCCTTCTCAAGGGTGCGCCGGATCGACAGACAGATAACGCCCGAGATCCCGCAGCGACACCACCGTACAGCCTGCATCCACTAGGTGTTGCATGTAGCGATCGAAAACCTCCGGCGTGGTGGAGACCCACGGGTGCGGCATATCAGGCACGCCGTGAAAGGTCATTACGGCGATCTTGCCGTCCTTCGCCGAAGCGACCGCTGCGGCAAATTGTTCAAACGTACTGTCCGGTTTGCCGTCGAAGGCTTGAGGCATGAGCAGCGCGTCATCTTTCGCCGGATCAAACGCTTGGCGTCCTCCCGCACGCGCAAAACGGTAACCGCGCTCGCGCAGAATGCGCACAGCCGCATCGCTAGTGACATAACCGGGATAGCAGAAGCTCACAGGCCGGGGAATGCTGTGTTCGGCGCAGCGCTGCTCGATGTAAGCCACGTCGGCAGTGATTTGCTCAGGCGTCTGCTTGTTCACACCCTGATGATGGCGCGTGTGATTACCGATCTCGAAGCCCGCATCATGCAGGCCCTTGATCTGCGCCCAAGTCATGTAATGCTTCTTGTCGGCCGCGAAGTCGAAACCCTCGGTGATGAAAAACGTCGCACCGAAACCGAGCTTCTTCAATAACGGCGCGACATGCGTCGCGTGCGATACTGCCGAGTCATCAAAGGTAAGCACCACCAGCTTGTCGGGCACGCGCGGTCGTGGCGGCGCTTCGGCATCCACAAGCGGCGCGAAATAAGCTCCTGCAATCACAGCCAGCCCTCCCAGCCAGATGGCGACGGATCGGATCGATTTCGAGTCTTTTCGTGGATCAGTCATACAGGCCTTTCTCGGGGAGTCTCGACGACTTTCATCCTTGAATGCCCCTTCCGCTGCGAATCCCTGAATCGGCTGCTTTTTCAAATCATCGATTGAAAATGATACCTTGGCGGCCGCTGGCCACACGACCGGCTTCCGATCGAATTCCATTTTCAGCGTTGTGGTCCACAGAGGCTGCGTGTGCCTCAGCCGATATCAGCCCATCGAAAAGCTGATCGCCTGCCGATTTGCCTTTTTTGCTTCACTGAACCTATTGTTTTTTGCTGAATCGGCGAAGATTCATGTCGATGCACTGAAAATGATCGACACCTCAACGTGATGGCAACTGTTTCAAAGCCGGGAATCCAAACATGATTGTGACGCGCGCCCAGTGGCCCCTTTTCTGCATGATTCTGTTCGCCGGAATGCTCGGTTGCGGATCCGATTCAGATGATCCGACCACCGGATCTCCCAAGCATGCCACGGCACCCGCGTCGGCCAAATATCCGCAACTCACCTTTCCGGACGATGCGGCGAAAATCGCCGAACAACTGGCATTGAGTGCGAAACCCGGTCAGGCCGGCGAAATGGTACTGACGGCCACACGCGTGAATGCGCCCGTCCGGCTGACCTTGCGAGCCGGCACGCGCCTGCTGCCGGTCGATCGCAAAGAAGCACCGCCCTTCGTCACCTCGACTCAGACTTCATTCGATATCGCCCGCGCGGGCGCAGAGAGCGTCGTCGGCGTGGCCTATGAGCATCCCGACCACTGGGGAAAACATTCGAGTCATGATGCCTATCGTCTGACCGAATTGCACGCTCAATCCGAACTCGTTGCCTTCCTGAATGCTGCGGGCACAGATGAAAAAAAGGTTTCCTGGTCCAGTCGCCAGATCGGCGTGTGGATCATCCTTGAAAACATTCCGGTCAAAACGCTTTTCAATAAGAACGTTGTCTACTCCAACAGCTTTGCGGGCCCGGAAGCCTCACTGGTGACGCGCATCTATTCCTATCGAACCGTCAAAAAACTGGTGCCGCTTCTGGAAAGTGTCGGCTTGAAGCCTGACGATTACCAAATTTTCACCGACATCGAGGACGCATTCGCCAAAGTGCGCGCCAGCTACCAACTGGCCAATTGGTCTGACACACTCCGGCGCGGATCGATCGGCAACACTTTTTCAGGATTCGACGACTACAGCGATGAGCCGCAGGTGATCGAATTGCTGATGGCCTATATTAAAAACCACACCAATCCCTATTACCGCGAATCAGCCGCCAATTACTTGATTGATATCGGCGCGCTCAAGCAAAGCAATGACGAGCTTTTTGCTTTGGTGAACGATGATCAGCAACATACGCTACTGCGCTATGCCGCAGCCGGCACGCTCTATCGACGCCAAGATCCTCGCGGCATGCCCCTGGTACTGGCCTTTGAATTGGAACAGGAACTGATTGCCGATCTGAAAGGATCCATCGGTGATTCGATCACGCACGCCTCCCAAGAAAACCGCAGGCCCGACGAGTCTTATTCAGACTGGTATGAGCGCACAGGCGGCTGGTCACGTCTGGAAAAAAGTGGCATTGATGTAAAAAATATCCAGGCGATCGTCAGCCGCATTCGTACCGAGCTGTCTGAAAACGTCTCCGCTCTACTCAAAGCCATTTCGACCACCGACACAAAGGCTCTGTACAAGGCTCTGGGGATGTATCCGCAACGCTACCGACAAAACGATGCCATGCGAGATTGGATCACAACCCTCGCGCAAACGCACCCCGACAAAAACATGCGCGTGGCCGCGCTTCAGAAACTGGTTTATTTCAAAGGCTCTGATTTTCACGATCTAATCGTCGATCGCATCGAGCACGATGAGTCCAGAGATGTGAAATTTCGGGCACTACGCGTTCCCTGGCCGAAGTCCGCCGACAAACGGCGTTCGATTCTCACGGTGGCGATGGCCTGTCCGGAAGATTCGGTGCGCATCGAAGCCATCAGCCTGGTTGATCAGGACATGTTTGACGAACAAGTCGCTGCCCTGTTGGTAAAAGTGGCCGAAGCAGATCCGGCCCTTCAAGCACGCGAATCGGCCATGGAACTGCTGGTCAAATTCCAATCGCCCTTGGTCGGACCGGTGTTGAAGAGTGCGATGGCTGATCAGGAGCTGAAAAATCAGGAGCAGGTCATCCGAGCCTTAAGACTTTATGTCCAGCACGACCCGGGCGCCTCAGGACTGGCCACGGTCAAGCAGATCACCGCCGAACACACCCAGTCAAAAGTCCGTTCGTTCGCCATGATGATGCTCAAGGATTATGCCTTAAATGGCATGGATGTCTGGGATTTCGTCATGCAGCGGATGGAGCAGGATTCAGATGAACACGTCCAGGCCAATGCCGTGCATCTGGCCAGTCAATGCCTGAAAAGAATGAAGGACCTGCCGTCAGCCCACCGCGTGATTCAAATGGGCTTTTCTTCCTCCGGCGCTCAGGCCCGGCGTCGGGCGATTGACGTGACCCAGGCCTTTAAACTGACCGATCATGTGTCGACACTGGTTGAACTCGCCAAAACGGATCCGGTTGATCAGGTGCGTCTCGCGGCATACAGCGCCTTGGGAAAATTTAAATCACCAGATCTTTTCGATATTCTCGTGACCTGGAGCCAGTCACCCGATGATGCGATGCGGCAACTCGCCGTTCAGCAATTGACCAGACAGTTTGCAGACCATCCTAAAACGCGTTCTGTTCTCGAGCCTATGAGCGAAGACAAAAACACCTCGATCAAACGTGATGTCGCTCGATTCCTCGACCCGAAATAAGCCGCCAAAACCCGGCCTCGATGTTTCTCAGTCCATCCCGGCAAATCGCCGATTGCGCTCCAAGGCGTATTCATAACCGGCCCGAACGATTTTTTCGAAATGGCGGTCGATTAGCGCTCGCATCAGATCGGTTTTAGCCTGATATTCCTGAGAATAATCGTTGTCGGCCTGCTTCAACCGGCGCCAGCGCTCGTGGGCTTCGTTTGTTCGCTTCGAAAGTTCTTCCGGAGCCACGGCCTGATCCACAAGAAGCGCCTCGAGTTTCTGCTCGGCATAGGACGCGACGAATTCATATTGATCCCGCATGGATTGACGCCATTGCGGCGCATTGCGATAGCTCCATGCGCCGGTGTATTCGCACCAATACACCGGCAGATAGACATCGATGAGCACATACTCCGAATAGATATTGCCGTTGTGTTCGCGCGACTGGGCCCGTTTCCAGATTTCTCCGATTGCGGGTCCCGGCATCGGTGCTTCCAAGCCATATTGCCACGGAGATGAACTGTTTGTGCGCCAACGATACACATGGTTGTGATTCTGGCGTTCTTCGGCAGTCAGCGGCTGCTGACTTTCCTTCGGATAATGCGCCACATCCACCACTTCCGTCATTTCGATGTGCTTGTGCAACGCCGTGAAGTGAAATTTCAGCGTATCGAACAGGTATTGATCGGTCTGCTCATCCAGCGGGATGCCATACTCGACAAAAGTGTTTTCGATGTCCTTTCGAACGGCATCGAGTCGCTCCAGGCCTGGAAACACATGCTTGGAGATATCGCGCGAACTCGAATCGCTGCATGCCACCAGCAGACACAAGGCCAGACCGCACACCCAAAAACCATGCTCACGCCGCCCACGAATCATCATCTGGCCTGGTCCTTCAAAGTTTCGCGATTGCCCGGGTCGAACACCGACGTCTGATTCCCGTATTTATAACGACCTGTGCCGCCGCGTGAAGATATCGCCCTCTTTGAGCCGAGTGATCAAGAACAGCCGCCGCATCCGGGCTTCAGGTCCTAAACTGCATCGTGACCCTCGGATGCGGAGTCTCTCCTCGATTCGGACACCACGCCTCTGCCATGTCCAGTGATCACTTCTATGCCGACCTGCCCGAGATCGAAACATTTTCGGATGCCATCGATGCGCAACACGGCCATCCGCTGCCCGAAGACTGGCTGGTACTTGTCGCCGATGTGGTCGACTCGACTCAGGCCGTACACCGAGGCCTGTACAAACAGGTGAACGCCGTGGGTGCGGCGACCATCACCGCCGTGCTCAACGCGGTCAAGCCGCTTCCGGTGCCTTATGTGTTCGGCGGCGACGGCGCCACACTGGCCATCCCGGCACATCAATGGCGCGCCGCACGATCAGCCCTGATCGGCGCGCGTCGCATGGCCCGCGAGAGTTTCAATCTGACCTTGCGCATCGGCGCCGTGCCGATGACTGACTTGCGCGCCGCCGGAGCGAACGTTTGCGTCGGACGCTATCGCCTGAGCGAGCACCACGTCCAAGCGATTTTCACCGGTGGCGGATTGCATGAAGCCGAGCAATGGGTGAAAGACCCCGTGCGCGGCACCGCCCATGGCATTGCCGTCGATGAAAACGATGACGCCGCAGACTTCAGCGGCTTTGAATGCCGCTGGCGACCGGTGCCGAGTCCGAAGGGCGAGACAGTCTGCCTGCTGGTGCGCGCCACCGATGCCCATGAGCCGAATTCCCAACGCCTCTATCCACAAGTGCTTGATCAGATTGAATTGATTTACGGTGCCCCTGCAGACTGTCGGCCGGTGCAGACCGACAGACTCAGACTGGCGCTATCCGCACAGGCAATGTCGACTGAAACAGGCGTGCGTACTTCGGGATGCGGCGCATTCGGTCGCGCCGCCTATCGCGCCAAACTCCGTGTGCAACAATCGCTGGGTGCCGTATTTTTTGCACTCGGCACCAAAATCGGCAGCGTACACTGGGGCCACTACAAACAGGATCTGGTCGCCAACACCGATTATCGAAAATTCGACGACGTGCTGCGCGAAGTGCTCAGCGGCAATGCCGATCAGCGTCGACGCCTCACCGACTGGCTCGAAACGCAACGCGCCCAGGGGCGTCTGGTTTACGGCATCCACGCCTCACCGGCGGCGCTGCTGACCTGCCTGGTGTTCGATCGCGAAGGCGACCACGTGCATTTCGTGGATGGATCGGACGGCGGTTATGCGATGGCGGCCCTGCAGCTCAAACAACAGCTTGCCGGCGTATGATTCATGCGTCGATTCTGTCGCGCGCCGCCACTTCTTAAACAAACGGGTATTCCCGGTCAGGAAATGATCCAGCTCTGACCGATAAGATAACCACATGTCCATGCGGCTCCTCATGATGATCCCACTGATGCTGGCGATGTCAGATGCGGCGGCCCACGGATCCTTCGTGGCGCAGTGGAAGCTGGACGAATCGACCGGCAGCACGGCGACGGCTGATCCCACCACACACAATGGCGCGCTGACCAACTTCCCCGGTGATGACTCGCAATGGATCACGGGGCAAGCCGGTAACGGTCTGGCCATTGACGGCGTTGATGATTACGTCGACATCAGCAACCACGCCGATCTGAATTTCGGCACCGGCGATTTCTCCATTAGCCTATGGTTCAAGACTTCCCAGGCGACCGGGGTCAACGTGTGGCCCGAGATGATTTACAAAGGCGACACCAACGAGCGCTACGAAGTATTCATGGGTGACAGCTCTTATGCCGGCGATGTGTTCTTCAAGATCTGGGTCGGCGGCGCCACGGCCGGTGTGAATTATGGCGGCATGAATGATGACACCTGGCACCATCTGGTCGGTACCAAGACCTCAAGCGAGCTTCAACTGTTTATCGACAATGCCTTGGTCGACTCGGTCAGCCACAGCCTGACCGCCACCATCGACAACACTCAGCCGCTTTATTTCGGCTCCGTCGCGGCCGACTCATGGTCGCTGTACGACGGCGCACTGGACGACATCCAGTTTTACGACCACAAGCTGAGCGCCGCCCAAGTGGATTACCTCTTTGACAATCCTGGAACAGCCATCCCGCTGCCGATGCCGCTGGGCATGATTCTCGCGGCGCTGACTTGCACCTTGGTTCGAATCCGGCGGCAAGGGTCACGTCCAACGCCATTCATTTGATGCGCGAGTTGATGCGTCTTGCCGACACAACCGGCGAAGCTCACTCCGTCATCTCTTTCACATAGGCCTGCCAAAGTTCTTCCACCGGTCGGCCCAGATGTTTCTGGATCGGATCCTTGTCCTTCAGTCCGGCGCGTAAATCGGCGTTGAGCTTTTGAACCAGCGCATGATCGTGCGTGCGCTCCAGCCAGAACAGAAACTGTGCCGTCACGAGATAGCCGCTGTTGTAGTTGTGCCGCTTGGGATCCACCTTCTGCCAGCGGCGCGCCGGCTCAAATCGGATGTCGCGCACATAATCGGCAATGCCTTCGACCAGCCAACCATGTCGACTGGGCGGATACGCCTGAATCACATGCGTCATCTCATGGATGAACATGCCCAGATCATCTTTGTGCCCGCGCATGTATTTCGCCGAAACCGTGATGCGATCGCCCGAGGCTGCCGCCACACCTTCGCCATCGGGATCAAACACCACACGCACCACTTCGGGGCGCTTCATATTCGGCGTAGCGAGAAACGCCTCGATGCGCGGATACCACCGCTCCATCGCGGCCTTGGCCTTGATGGCCACATCCTCGAGATCCGGCGTCTTGGAAAAATCGAATTCGATGCGCGGCGCAGCAGATTCAGGTTTCTCAGCGGCCTTGAGCGACGTCACACCCCCCGCACCACAAACCCACAGCATCAAAGCCATCATCGGCAATCGACACATGCCATATCTCCTTTTTCGAAAACCCATCATCGCACAAGACCGACGTTTCCACCCGAAGGTTTTACGCCGAATTTGGAAATCATATGCCTGTTTTTGTTTTTCGTAAGCGATCTATATAAGCCGCACCCATTCATTCGGATTAGCGACAACCACACGGCGCGTTGATGTATACTCACCTCGCCCGAAAAACGACAAGGCACTCGGCCAAGACAGGACTTATCAGAAACTCTGACGACGGGCAGGCGTCGTCTCAGGAGTCTGATCATGAAAATATTCGCGCACTGTGCGATGGCATACGCCGCCTGTTGCGTCACGACCTTCAGCGCCTGGGCAGAAAACGAACCCGCGCCGAATCGTGTGCGACTGCTGATGGAAGCCGCCGACTCGACAGACCCCGTGACGCCGGCACGCGCTCGGGCTTCCATCCTTGCCCGGGTGGGACTGGCACAAGCACATGCGGGCGATAAAGACGGCTCGCGACACACACTCGATCGCTTGCTCGATCTGGTTCCCGGCATCTTTCATGACCCAGATCCCGCCACGGCTCGCGATCGCGCGATACTTCTTGGTGATATCGCACAAATCCAAGCTATCGTGGATGGCACCGAACGCGCGCGACGCACCTTTGATCAGGCCAGTGACGCTTCCGTCCTGCCCGCCGATTCATCAAGCCGCGCCGATGTATTGCGCTCCATCGCAGTGGCTGAACTCGGAGCCGGGTTCGAAGCCGCTTCACGCCGAAGACTCCTTGAGGCAGCTACCGCCGCAAATCAAATCGAATCACATACGCAGCGCGGCCACACGCTCAATACCATTGCCGTGGCACAGGCACGCGCCGGCGACGTGGATGCCGCCGTGCGCACAGCACATGCGACCACAAGCGAAGGCTATGCCGCCTGGGCAATACCCACGATCGCTCAAGCTCTCGCGGATAAGGACGAAACCGACCAGGCCCGCTCACTGCTCGATGCATACCGATTGACTGCGTATAGTTACAACCGTCTTTTTCGAACGCAGGCCCTGATCGAAATCGCATCGACGGAAATACAAATCGGTGACCTCGACGCCGCTCGCCTCACGATCGAAGTGGTTATCGTGGCGATCGATCACGAGCAGAATCCGGCGTACCGAGTGGCACTGCTTTGTAAAACCGCCGTCATCAAACATAAAGTGGGTGGCATTGAAGCAGCTCAGGCCATGCTTGATGCTGCACGCCGCACATGCCGCACCATCACCCACACACGAGACCAAGCTTTCAAATGGATCGAAATCGCGCGGGCTTTCTCGGATATCGGCGACAAAGCATCCGCTTCGGCAGCATTGGGTGAAGCCTTGGCGGCGACGGAGAACGCCGAGCCGGCCTCTCATCGTGGATTTCTGCTCGGCAAGATTGCCGAGGCTCAAGCGACATGCAGTACTCCGAACGCCGCACTGAAAACCATTGCCGACCCACGTGTGCAGGGCCGACCTAAGATTGAAGCTTTGATTGCACTCGCGGCCACGATGATCCAGACCATGGATTGAGCGGACTCCGAACATTCGCAGCTTCGGAACCGCTTGAAAACCAGGAGAGATCCGTCATGAAAACGCTCTCAGCTCTCGGCCTTGCGCTGATATCGGGATTGTTTGCTTCGGAAGTCCGAGCTCAGGACATCGCGAGTCTGGCTCAACTCACGATCTGGGAAGCCACGGCACTTCAATACTATGCCGAACTCGAAGCATACCAGGGCACATCGGCCCAAGGGGAGGCAGAGAATCTGCGCCGTAGCGCCAACTTCTATCCTCTGCATCGCCGCGCTCTGCTCGATTCCAGCGCGATGGTCCGTGGAACGCAGCATGTCGCCGAAGAAGACATGGCTTATCTCCGGCGCGGCATGGCACTGCTCGCCGAAAAGCATGCAGAAGTGAGGCGCTTGTTGGACGCCTTAAAAAACGCGACCAGCGACCGAGCGAGCAACGCACTCAAAGGGGAAATCCTGCCTTATTACCACATGCGATTGTTCAGCCCGATCAACGGCACGGGCCGGGTTCCGACTGAGTCGTTTACGGCCGAGCGCCTGCCGAAAAGCGGCGTGATCGAACCCAAACAAAAAGAAGGCCGACCGATGTGGGAACACGAGATGGACAAGGAGCAGACCGCCGAAGCCCTGGCATCGGACTGTTCATGCCGAACCGTGTCGCTGGCCCGCGTGACCGTCAAACAACTCAAACCCGGCCACGAAGTCGGCGACAAAGAACCGCGTCTCGTGACCACAGTCTATGACATCTGGGACGACTCGAATGCGCCGCACACCGGCCCCCTCACGATCCCCGTACTCAAATACGGTGAAGATCTGTGCCTCTATTTCACTTATCCGGAAGCCAACGCCTATCTGGTACTCGAAGGCCGACCCAAGCTGTGCGACGTCAAAGTCGAACTCAAGTTTCCATGGGCGCGGTCGCGCACAGGCGAACAACGTACGGTCCGACAACTGTACTCGGTGACGGGCGTCGGAGGCGAAGGCCTCGAAGGCCGCAAGATCATCACCAACGAACTGGTGATGCGCGTATGGCCTGAATACAACACGATGGGCCCCGCCGGCAAACAAGGCCACATCCTGTGGAGTTTCCGCCGTCCCAGCAATATGAAGGGCGGCTTCGATCGGCAAATTTGCAAAAAGATTTCGTTTACCGTCCAGTAAATTGTGGACCGGATCGATGGATTCAATTTGTTTTTTGAAGTGACAAATAGCGCAGCGCCGGCACGCCGGCATCTTTGCGCCAAAGCACCACAATCAACCCATCTTTGTCGTGATAGGGAAAATCACCCTGATCGGCAGTGACATCGGAGCCCGGCCCGTGGGTGCGCAGCAGATGTTCACCCCATGAAATCCAGGCATCGACTTGCACATTCGGCGGCGGCTGGATCGCGCCTTCGCGAAACAGATCCAGACAAACCGGCATCGCTCGCAACGAAGTGACAGGCGCATCGGCGTTGTAGCGCCGGCGCGCGTCGCTGCGCTGGTAGGTCCACGCCGCATTGGCGGCGCTGTAGAGCATGCTGAGCTTGGCGAGGCCCCACCGTTTGAGCCATCCACTTTTCTTCATCCAGCACCATTCAGACAACAAGCCATGCGCTTCGAGCGCGGCATGAAACGCGGCGCGACGTCGAATCAATGCCGATGGATCAGACTGCCCACCAAGGGCCGCTTCATCCTCATCGATCGCCGTCGCTTCACGTTCGAGACTTTCGAGCGCCGATCGCGCCATCGGATGCGGCGCGTCACTGGACGGCGTATCGGTGAAAAGTCGGCGCCTGGCATCGAGCGCGCCACATTCGCCCAGGAAAGTCGCGTAGTTTTCGGCGAGCCATCGCGCGTCCCAGTCGAGCAGCGTGGCGAGCTTTTGCTCCATGCGATCCGTACAGCGCAAGCCGGCATCGACCAGCGCCGCATCATCGCATCGGCCTGTTTCTTGATATTTTTCCTCAACAGCCCGAAGCGCGAACCGTTCTTCTGGCGAAGCATAATCCCACTGCGCTTTCGGCGTGAAGAGCCACGGCGAAGCGCATGCGTGTGCCGCGCGGTACTGCCTGAGTTGAAGCATCGCGTCACTCAAAACTTCGAGCGGCAAAATCACCGGCGGATCACTGGCGACCTGGATCAAACGCAACGCGCCTTCGAGCTCTGCCCCTGTGAGCTTGCGCCAAAACGCGCGCGCGGCATCGAGGTCATCGTCTGTCTTAACCGGGCGGACTTCCAGCACATGGTCGAAATACGACGCGCCCGATTGCGTGGCATCGAATAGTTCATCTTCTTCGCCATCCTTCAGCGATTGAGCCGAAACCCCCATCACCCAGAACAAGCTGGATAAACGCTCGGCATCGTCCCGATCCTGATCGATCATCGGACCGCGGGGGGATGGCGACAGCTTGAGGCGCAGCGGTCCGGCACACAGTTCGGTGGGTTGTGAAGATGAATCAGTCATCGCCGCCCCGGTCAAGAATGCGATTCGTCGTTGTGGCGATCGTTTCGCTCGTCCGGCTGAGTGGCACTCATGCCCGTCGGCTGGCCGTAACTCATCAGGAAAAGAACCATCAAGACGCCTATCGCCGCCACACTCACCCAGCGCCCCCAAGCCGGCAAATCGCTCCACTTGGAAGAGAGTACCAACCCGCCCAAAATGGCGAGGATCGCATACACCATGCTGAATTCCATGGATCCGATCGACTTGAGACGGGCTGGTCGCATGCCGAATATCTTACCGCGCCTTGATCAGATCGAAGAATCCGATACGTTCAGAACATCAATGCCCGAATCCATCACGCTTCATGAACTTGATGCCCGACGTGCGGAGATCTTTGAAGGCATCGTCGCACGCCGTGAAATCTGGGCTGTCACCGAAAATGACGGCGCAGGCTTTATGCTCGGCCCCGAAGATTTGTTCTCGAAAGTGCTCGGCCTTTACGGCGAAGATTACGGCTGGCCGGTTCGAATCGACGCCGATGCTCCCGCCGACGCCTTTGCGCCGGGACCTCGGCGACACCCGTTCATCCATCGAGGCGATCAACTGATCGCGATCGCCATATCGAAAGACGAATACGCCGATTTGATCCGTTAACTTTTCGATGTTCCACGCGCGTGACGCGTCTTGGTTCACGGCTTGATTTCAATCGGCGTGCCGTCGGGCACGGCATCGACCAAAACCACACCCTTTTCAGGTTTGAGGCGTTGTCGATTCGATCCTTGCACTGCCGTGCAGGACTTCCAGGCCGTCGGCACCTGAACGACCAGCGTCATCGGTTGATCATAAAGTTCAACGTCGGCGTCGGTCGTCAACTTGAGATCGACCTGTTTTGCATCGCGCCGGATCACCACCACCTTGGCCGTGGCAAGCTGCGTTTCGTACTGGTGGGCCGAAATGGGATCGGTGATCCAAAGTTTGTTGCGCTGTGCCGCGAGATGATCGATCAATTCGATGAACGCCGGCAGTTCGATTTTCAACCACTCACCGCCGACGCCGTGAAACGCCACGAAATCGAGCGATCCCTTTTTCAATGCGCCATCGACAATCGCGATCATGTCGGCCGTGGTCTTGAGATGAATGGCGGCAAAGCGACCGTTGACATCAGGCCTCTGGATCAATTGATGTTTTTTCAACACCTCGGCCTGCTGCTGCGGTGTGAGATTCCACGCACCGGCGGCCACACCCGGCGTGCCGAACGAAACCAGCGTGGGCTTGCGATGACCCATCACGCGATGGATCGCGTCATTGCACTGGCCGATCTCTTCATGCGCCTGGGCCACATCGCGCACCCCTTTGTGCGTGAGCGTGTGATTGGCATAGACCATGCCCGCCGCAGGCAGATCCTTTTCCCAAGCCTTGCGCTGTACCGCCCAGCCTCCGCCACCCGGATTCACATAGAACGTGCCGATCATCTTGCGCTTCAGCAGTTCGGGCACCACATATTTCACGTGGCTGGTCATCGAGTCATCGAACAGCAGCATGAAGGCCGCGGGCTTGTCATCTTTCCATTTCGCGATGCGTACCGGCTCGGCGGCTCGAACCTGAGACGCCATCAGAAAAAGACCGAGGCCGATCCACACAAAGAAGGGCTGTTTTTGAAACATGATGATCATTCTCGCAAATGGAGTCGGTGCCAGAAAAGACTTTAACCGAGCCCCGGCTTCGACGCCTCTGGATTCTTCTCTGGATTACAATACGCCGCTCGATCATTGAGGGATGAACCATGCGTCATTGTTATTCCGTGTTGCTTGCCGGCCTGATCGCCGCCGGATCTTTTACCGCTTATGCGGCTGACCCGGAGGTCCAAACATCGCACGCGGTGGAACTGCGCTTCGCCGCCGAAGCCGGCAAGTTCTATCAGATCGAACGCGCGGGCTCAGACGATACCTGGCGGGCCTTCGGCAAACCGATCGAAGGGCGTGGGCAAAATTTCACCACATTTGCCTCCACGACCGATGCGGCCCAGTCCAAATTTCGCGTGCGCGAACTCAAAGACCAGTGGGTGCTGGTGTGGCGCGACGAATTCGACGGCGAAAAACTCGACACCACCCAATGGGCGCGCGAAGAAAACGGCTACGGCGGCGGCAATCAGGAAAATCAGTTTTACAGCACCGACCCGAAATACTGCTTCACGAAAGACGGCGTGTTGAACTTCGCGCTCTATCGCGATGCGCACACCACCTCAGACGGCAAGGCGCTGCCCTACACCTCGGCGCGCATTCGCAGTCTGCATCGTGGCGACTGGTGCTACGGCAAATTTGAAGTGCGCGCCAAGGTGCCCGGAGCCGAAGGCATCTGGCCCGCCGTCTGGATGCTGCCGACCGATTCCAAGTACGGCCCGTGGGCCTCCGGGGGCGAGATCGATATTCTCGAATCGCGCGGCAATCAGGTGGGCGAAACCATCGGCACGATTCACTTCGGCGGCCCGTGGCCACGCAACAAGTACCAGGGCAAGACGCACACCCTGCCGGGCAAGAATGCCGCCGAAGATTTCCATGTGTATGCCGTGGAGTGGCAGAGCGATGAAATCCGCTGGTACGTCGACGGCGAAAAATATCAGACAATCAAACAAGAGCAGTGGACCAGCGAAGCCGCGCCAGACAACCCGGCCGCACCCTTCGACCAACGCTTTCATCTGATCATGAATCTCGCCGTCGATGGCGGCTTTTTCAACGGCACCGGGCAGCATTCAAAGAACGTGCCCGACAAGGATTTTCCGCAACTTTTTCAGGTCGATTACGTGCGCGTTTACCAGTGGGCCAAGTGAGTGGATAGGTATCGGCGCGACTTTTTTTGATTCGATGAACCGACGTAAGTCCCGCCACCACCACCATCTGGGCAAAAGTCTCCCGGTCTCGCCATGCCGAGGGGTCCCGATTCGATCCCCGGCGCGCCTTAAGTGATAGGGGCGAGCTGCGCCCCCCCGACCTCCAGGAGCCACCGGACCGATGCCCCCTCTTCACCCGCAGGCCATCGATGCAATGAGCCGACGCCGAGCGCTGCAGTTGGGCGCATTGGGTTTGTCACTGCCGACGGCGCTGTCGCTGATCGCCGAAGCGCGCGCCGCCACCGCGAGCCAAACATCGGGCAGTCGCACCGGCGGCAAAGCGCGCTCCTGCATCGTGCTCTTTGCCTGGGGCGGACTCAGTCATCTCGACACCTTCGATCTCAAACCCGATGCGTCGGACGACATCCGCGGCGCGTTCTATGAAATCCCGACCTCTGTCCCCGGCATTCGTTTCGGCGAACATCTGCCCCTGCTGGCCAAACAAGCGCACCGCCTTGCAGTGGTGCGCAGCGTGCATCATCGCGCGGCGGGTCATCGCCCTGCCGCCTATTGGAATCTCACCGGTCACCCGCCGCCGAAACTCAACGCGAACTGGGACGCCACGCGCGCCGACTGGCCGAGTCTCGGGCCGATGGTCTGGCGCACGATCGGTCGTGATCTGGGCGCCATGCCCGGCGCGGCGTGGCTGCCGTACACGATGGCCGACGGCGGTTTCGCCAACGGACAAGACGGCGGCTTCTTCGGTCTGGGTTATGACCCGGTCATCCTGCGCCCGACATCGGGCGCGCCTTACGAAGGCAAGAGCCCTTCATCGGGCACCATCAGTCTCAAGCCCATGCCGGGCATGACCAGCGACCGCATGTCGGCGCGCCGCCAATTGCTTGCCGACCTGGAGCGCAGCACTGCAGTCCCCGTCCCCGTCAGTGAAAGCGCTCAAGTCGCGCGCTGGCGCAAGAAGGCACTCGACATGCTCGAAACGCCCGCCGTGCGCGATGCGTTCGATCTCGAAAAAGAACCGCTCGCTCTGCGCCAGAAATACGGCGATCACATCTGCGGCCAATCCACGCTGATGGCGCGCAAACTCACCGAGGCAGGCGTGCCGCTGGTCACCGTGTGCTGCGCGTCAGGCGATTTGAACGGATCGGTCGGTGCCCACTTCGACACGCACGCCGACAACTTCAACCGACTCAAGAATCAGATGCTCCCGCCGCTCGATCGCGCCGCGTCGGCCCTGCTCGATGATCTGGCCGACCGCGGCCGCCTCGATGAAACGCTCGTCGTGCTGCTCACCGAATTCGGACGCACGCCGAAGATCAACGGCGGCGCGGGGCGCGATCACTATCCCAATTGCTATTCGGTGGCCTTCGCCGGCGGCGGCATTCGCGGCGGCATGGTCTACGGCAAATCAGACAAATTCGGCGCCCGTCCCGATGAAAACGGCTGCTCCCCCGCCGATCTGCACGCCACGATCTTCACCGCACTGGGCATCAATCCCAAGACCGAAATCCACGACATGCTCGACCGACCGCTGCAGATGTGCGAGGGCGAGGCGCTGCCGCTGTTTGCGTGAAGCGTGGCGCTGTCGCGGCGTCTTCAATCACACCGATCAAAATTCGAAGAGCGAACTCGACAAGGATTTTTGCAAATCTTTCAGGTCGATGACGTGCGCGTTGATCCATCGGCCAAGTGAGCGGCTGGAAGACCCGCCCGTGGACGGGTTCGCTTTTCCTGTCATGCCTTAAGGCTTGGAGGGCGTGATGCCCCTCCCTTTGGACCCTTTCCGGGGCCTCGCCTCCCGAGTCTTACGAAATCTTTATACGCAAGCACGTAGGGCGACGAGCCTGGCGCGTGAGCCGGTGATAGGGTTGAGACGCCGATGAAGTCTTTCTGACCCATTTCGCCTGCGCGCTCAAAAGCGAAAGAAGAGGCCCTCATGAATATCTTCGCCTGTTTCGTGCTGACACTTGCCGTGCAGGTGCCGGATCCTGCAACGCCGCCGCTGATTGTCACCGGATGGGATTCGCCGAATCCTCGTCAGTTTCGTGAAAATGTCGCGGCGTTCGAGCAATGGGGTGTTTTTGACGGCACGACGATTCGCCCGACACGGAAGACTGCGGCGGGCGAAAGAAGTGCTCATCAGGCCTTCTCGCGCGAGCCTTGGGCCTGGGAGGAATTCGCCGGGGCTTTGGACGATCTGAAGAATGCGCATCCCACAACCTGTCGTGAAAATTTCCTGATGCTTTACGCCAATCCGGGCGATGTGGATTGGTTTGACGACGCGGGATGGCAGGAAATCACCAATCATTGGCGCCTGGTCGCTCGACTGGCGAAGCAGGGTGGCCTGCGCGGCATTCTTTACGATGCCGAACCCTATACGAAGCCTCATGCGCAGTTTCTTTACCGTGCGCAATCTCAGTATGAGCAGCATTCATTTTCTGAATACTGCGAACAGGCCCGACAACGCGGCCGCGAGGTCATGGAGGCCGTCCGGGTTGAATTTCCGGAGATCACGATTTTCACTTACAGGCTTTTTTCAGACATGCTCGGCGTGTTGGAATCTGGCAATCTGGCGCAAGGACTCGAGACCCATACCTATGGATTGCAACCGGCGTTCATCGATGGCTGGCTCGATCGGATGACACCCGAAATGCGCGTGATCGAAGGGACGGAGGATATCGGGTATCGAGCCAATTCTCCGGAAGAATACAACAACGCCTTCACTCAACTGAGACTTCAATTGCATCGATTTCTCGACGCAGAGCATCGCGAAAAAGTGCGTCATCAGTTTCGTGTCGGACAAAGTCTGTATCTGGATGCCTATGTGAATCCACCCGGGAATGCCTGGCACATCGATCGCAAGGGAACCACCGCGGCGTCGCGCCTGGCCGCAAATACCGCCTCCGCATTGG
>CALOAZ010000129.1:0-13162 GCA_942491355.1 uncultured Phycisphaeraceae bacterium | reverse complement strand
GGCGGCACGAGCTACGGCAAAACCGATGAACTGGGCGCGGCGGCCGTCGAAAATCGACTGCATGTGCGCAACCTGCACGCCACCGTCCTGCATCAGATGGGCCTGAGCCCCGAACAACTGACCTACTTCTATGGCGGCCTGAATCCATCTCTGGTCGGCATCGAAGGCGCCTGAACCCATTCACGAAATCATGGCCTAATACGCCACGCCCAACCACTGCTAAGGACAACCTTCGTCTGAAGACTCATGCCATGATCCGCCACTGATCGCGTTGCTCGATCACCTGCATGCTCGCAGCATCTGCCCATGCTGAACGGCTTATTCTTGCCAGCGCTTCCTACGGCAAAAACATCATCGCCATCTGTGACGCCGATGGAAAAGTCCTCTGGTCGCACAAAACCGATGGCCCCAAAAGCGGCCACGCCGGCCACCACGATTTGCAGTTGCTGCCCAACGGCAACATCCTCTTCCACGACACGTGGACCAAGATGCAGGAAATCACACTCAACGGGGAAGTCGTCTGGTCTTACGACTCGGCCACGATGAACGGCAACACCGGCAAGGGCGTCCACGTGCATGCTTTCCAACGCCTGCCTGATGGACTCACCTCGATCACCGAAAGCGGTGTTGGCCGAATCATCGAAGTCGACAAAGACGGCAAGATTCATCACGAAATCAAACTGCGCAGCGGCGGCACTTCGGCCACGCGCATGGTCCGCCACCTCGACAACGGACATTACCTCGCTTGTTCAGAGGATCCCGGCGTCGTCCTCGAATACAACCGCGCCGGCGAAGTCGTGTGGGAATATCCCACGAATACCCGCGTGTATGGCGCCATTCGACTGCGCAGCGGCAACACGCTGATCGCCACCGGATCGGGCAACTCCTACGTGGAAGTCACGCCCGACAAAAAAATCGTGTGGGAAGTCAAAGGCCAGGTCCCCGATACCAACATCGCACTGAAGTGGACCACGAGCCTGACCGAATTGCCCAACGGCAACTTCGTCGTCGGCAACTGTCACGCCGGTCCTGAAAATCCGCAGATCTTCGAGATCACGCATGACAAAAAAGTCGTCTGGCAACTCAATGCCTTCGAAACCTTCGGTAACGGCCTCGCCTGTTCGCAGGCGCTTACGCCGGAGCAGTCGTCGATGATCCGCGCCAAGCTCGCCGAACTTGCCTCAAAATAAGCGTCACGGAAGACGAGACGATTTTACCTTTGGAGTCCGCATGCGGGATCGCAACAAAACACGCTGGGGCATTTTAAGCACGGGGCGCATCGCCGGCACGTTCGCCGAAGCGCTCGCGGTTTTGCCCGATGCCGAATTGCTGGCGGTGGGTTCGCGCACCGAAGCCAGCGCCAAGGCATTCGCAGAAACGCACGGTGTTGAAAAAATTCATAGCAGCTATGAATCGCTCGTCAGCGACCCGGACATCGATGCGATCTATGTCGCCACACCGCACACACTGCATCCTGAAAATGCAATGCTGTGCCTAAATGCCGGCAAGCCGGTGCTGTGCGAAAAACCCTTCGCCATCAACACCGAACTGGCGCAATCGATGATTGATGTTGCCCGCCAGAAAAAAGTGTTTCTGATGGAAGCGATGTGGACGCGCTTTCTGCCTGCGATGCAGCGTTTCTTCGAATTGATCGAAGACGGCGCCATCGGTGAACCGCAGTTACTCGAAGTCGATTTCGGATTCCGCGCCCCCTTCGATGCCAAGGCCCGATTGTTTAATCCCACACTCGGCGGCGGCGCACTGCTCGACGTGGGTGTGTATCCAGTGGCCCTGGCCACGCGCATCTTCGGCGAACCGGCCACCGTCGCTTCGTCGGCCAACATCGGCGACTCCGGCGTGGATGAACAAGCCTCAGCCATTCTCACCTATGCCAGCGGCGCACAAGCTGTGCTGTCGTGCGCCATCCGCACACACACACAGCAATCCGCGGCGATCTACGGCAGCGCGGGCTGGATCAAAATCCAGGAACCCTGGTGGCAGGCCAATCGACTGATCCTTCAGAAACCCGACAAAAAACCGGTCACACTCGATGTGCCCTTCGAAGGCAACGGCTACACCCATGAAGCCATGGAAGTGATGCGATGCCTCGGCGAGGGCCTGACCGAAAGCCCGCGCATGACGCACGAAAACACGTTGATGGTCATGCGCACACTCGACCGCATCCGTGCCCCGTGGGGCCTGAAATATCCCCAGGAATCAAAGCGGCGAGAAACCTCATCGGTTTGACGTAAATCAGCGATTCGAATCCGGGATCGGTCGAACGCTTCGGGTATACTCGCCCGACCTGTCATTATTATTCAGAACGCACTGGCTTTATCCGGAGAACCGGCGATGTTTAAAAAGATTCTGTTCGCACTGTGCCTGACGGCCGCACTTGCGCTGACCGCCTGCTCGAAGAAGGATGGCGGTGGTGATGCTGCCAACGACAAGCCTCATGTGGCCTATGTGACCAATGGCATCGCTTCGTTTTGGACCATCGCCGAGGCAGGCGCCAAAGCCGCAGCCAAGGATCTGGATATCAATCTCGAAGTTCGCATGCCTCCCAACGGCGTGGACGATCAAAAGCGCATGCTCGAAGAACTCTTGGCAATGAGTGTCGACGGCATTGCCGTGAGCCCGATCAGCCCCGACAACCAGTTGGACATTCTCAACGAGTGCGCCAGCCGCACACGCCTGATCACACAGGATTCTGATGCCCCGAAAAGCAAACGCCTGGCCTACATCGGCATGGATAACTACGACGCCGGCCGCATGTGCGGCAAACTGATCAAAGAGGCCCTGCCTGAAGGCGGCGAAGTGATCATTTTCGTCGGACGCTTGGGCCAGCTCAATGCCGACCTGCGACGCCAGGGCGTGATCGACGAACTGCTCGATCGCAAGGAACGAACCACCAAGTTTGACGCGCCCGATGCCGCGCTCAAGGGTGACAAATACACCATCCTCGATACGCGCACTGATAACTTCGATTTCGGTGCCGCCAAGGCGCAAGCCGAAGACGCTATCGCCAAATACCCCGATCTCAAATGCATGGTCGGCCTGTTCGCCTACAACCCGCCCAACATGCTTGAGGCTCTCAAAGGCGCTGGCAAACTCGGTAAAATCAAAGTGGTGGCTTTCGATGAAGCTGACGAAACACTGCAGGCCATCCTCGACGGCACCTGCTACGGCACTGTGGTTCAGAATCCCTATCAATACGGCTACAAGTCTGTTGAAATCCTGACGGCACTGGCCAAGGGAAAAGCCCTTTCTGATCTTGGCATCGATGACAGCAAGTTCATGAACATCCCGGCACGAACGATAAAAAAAGATGATGCACAGGCTTACTGGGATGAGCTGAAGCGCCTCACCGGCCAGGAAGTCGCGAAATAAATCGCATGCATGACGCGCCAATCCAATCGAGCGCCGGGAACGCGCCGCTGCTTGAGGTGCGCGGTGTGGGCAAACGATTTCCCGGCGTGCGGGCTTTGCACAACATCGATATGACGCTCGGACGTGGCGAAGTGCTGGCTTTGATCGGCGAAAACGGCGCCGGCAAATCCACACTCATGAAGATTCTCGCCGGTGTGCAGGAACCCAACGACGGCCAACTGCTGGTCGATGGCCAGCCTGTGCGTATTGATTCGGTGCGTGCCGCCAGCGCCCTGGGGATCGCCCTGATCCATCAGGAGTTGAATCTGGCCGACAATCTCGATGTCGGCGCCAACATTTATCTGGGCCGGGAACCGCGCAAAGCCGGATTCATTGATCGCAAAGCCATTGACCACGGCGCCACCAAGGCCTTGAGCCAAATCGGCCTGAACGTTTCGCCGCACCGACTGGTGCGCACCCTGTCGATCGGCCATCAGCAGATGATCGAAATCGCCAAGGCCCTGTCGGCCAATGCTCGCGTGCTGATCATGGACGAACCCACCAGCTCGCTTTCGTCCGGCGAAGTTGAAAACCTGTTCCGCGTGATCAAGGATCTGCGATCCAAAGGCACAAGCATCATTTACATTTCACATCGCCTCGGCGAAGTGAAGGAACTTGCCGATCGCGTGGTGGCTTTTCGCGATGGTGAAAATGCCGGCGAACTGTCGCGCGATCAAATCACCCATGATGCCATGGTCAGCATGATGGTCGGACGCGACCTTTCTCAGTTTTATGCGCGTGAGCCCCATACGCCCGGTAAAGTCGCCCTGCGCGTGAAGGGACTGGTCACGCCCCAGTGGCCGACCCATACGCTCGATTTTGAAATCCGCGCGGGCCAGATCATCGGCGTGGCGGGCTTGGTCGGCGCCGGGCGCACTGAAATGCTGCAATCGCTTTTCGGCGTGAATCGCCCCTTGGCAGGCACCATCGAAGTCGACGGCCATGCGCTTACATCCCATGCGCCCATCGATGCCATCCGAGCAGGCTTGGCGCTGGTCCCCGAAGATCGCAAACAGCAGGGCCTGATCGTCGACATGAATGTGCGCGAAAATGTTTCACTTGCGGGCCTGGCGCGTCATGCCAACAAAGGCTTTCTGAATTTCAAACGCGAGTCGCAAGATGCCGCCCAAGCCATCCAAACCATGCGCATCAAAACACCGCACGATCGTCAGATTGCCCGGTTTCTTTCCGGGGGGAACCAGCAAAAAATCGTCATTGGAAAATGGCTGGCACTGACACCGAAAGTCCTCTTGCTCGATGAACCGACGCGCGGCATCGATATCGGCGCCAAGCATGAAATCTATGCCCTGATGGAAGAACTCGCCGGCCGCGGCATGGCCATTTTGTTTGTCTCGAGTGAAATGGAAGAAATCCTCGGCATGTCTGATCGCACTCTGGTCATGCACGAAGGTCGAATCGCAGGCATACTTGAACGCGATCAACTCAGCGAAGAGGCCATCATGCAGTTGGCCACCAACCGAACCAGTGCCGCATAGAGCGAGAGGATCCGCATCGCCATGAAGAAAGTGCTTGGCATCTCAGGTTTGTTTTTGATTGTGTTCATCGCCACCGCCGTGATGAAACCCGACGCCTTTTTGGGCGCCTATAACCTTGAAAACCTTATCCGCCTCACGGCGCTTTACGGCATCATCAGCATCGGCGTGGCACTGGTCATCATCACCGGCGGCATCGACCTGTCTGTCGGTTCGATGATCGGCCTGATCGGCTGCCTGCTGCCATGGCTACTGATCCACCAGGGCTGGTCGGCATGGATCGCGCTGCCGATGGTGCTTTGCGTTTCAGTCTTACTCGGCCTATTGCACGGCGTGCTGATCACCAAACTAAAATTGCAGCCCTTTATCGTGACGCTTTGCGGGCTGCTGATCTATCGCGGCATTGCGCGCTGGTTCACCGCAGATCAGACGCAAGGATACGGCCAAGCCTATGACGAATCGCTCAAGCTGCTGGTCAAAGCCAAAATCCCCCTCACAGACAGCTTCGGCATCCCCATGCCATTTGTCATCTTGATCGTCATCGCAACCCTCGCGGCAATATTTCTCAACCGAACCATCTGGGGACGCTACTTGCTGGCGCTGGGGCGCAACGAAGAAGCCGCGCGATACAGCGGCATCAATACCGATCGCATGGTCATCCTTGCCTATGTGCTCTGCGGATTACTCACCGGTCTGGGCGGCGTTCTTTTTTCTCTGGATGTGGGTGCCATTCAACCGGCCGGGTTCGGCAATTTTTATGAACTTTATGCAATTGCGGCGGCCGTTTTAGGCGGTTGCAGCCTGCGTGGCGGCGAAGGATCCATCCTGGGCGTGGTGATCGGCCAGGCGATCCTGCGCGTCCTTTACAACTCCATCAATATTCTTGGTATTCCCACGCAACTCGAATACGCCATCATCGGCCTAGTGATTCTTGCTGGTGTGATCGTCGACGAACTGGTCAAGCGCCTGGCGGCGAAGCGGCGATCCAAACCCGCCTCGACTCAGGCACCGCCCACCGCGCAAGCCGGCGCGCCATGAATCGAACACCGATTAATCCAGCACGCGCTTTTTAATCTCCGCAATCTTGTACACCATCAACCAGCCGCGCAGCAGATTGCCGTCATTTTTCAGATTCTCTTCGGTGGCCGGCCCCTGCGCATGATCATGCGTGAAGTGCGCTCCGTCGTTTGAAACCAGCGTGCCTTGCCAAGCGTCACCGGGGCGGCGCGCCAGAAATTCTCCGTACACATCGATCAGCGGCAGGCGATGCTTTTTGGCCAGCATCTTCAATCCCGTATTGTATTTCGGCAGCAGACCGGCTTTGTCCCACGTGGTGGGCGGCACAGTCTGGACCACGGGCATCGCGCCTGCCTTCAAGCACGTCACATAAATCGTTTCCATGTTTTTCAGATACTGATCCACCGGCACTTTCTGATTGATGTCATTCGTGCCCAGCATGATCAGCGCGATCTGCGGCTGATGCTCTTTCAGGATCTGCGCCAACGCAGGAAGCCCCCCCTTGCCACCGGTGATGTATTCGCCGGAGGTGCATCCGCTCGCGGCTGTCCAACTGCGGCCTTTGGGCTGATCATCGGCCGCGAGCCACCAGCCGTTTGCGGCATCGTTTTCATGACTGCGCATCCAGCGACAAATCGCGATCTCTTCGGGCGTGCGATCCTGGCCGTAACGTGCCCAGCGACCGGCCTGATTGGCATAGGTGATCGAATCACCCATCAGTACCACTTTGCCGACCTTGGCTTTTGAGTTCGCCGCCACCCGCTTCATGGCGGCAGGCCAGTCCCAGTCCTCACCTGTCGATTGAGCCCACACCGGCACAGCCAGGGTCAAAACGCCGATCCATACGAAGAGCTTCTGCATCATGTGATCCTCTTTCCAATGCCTGATTTCGCCACGGGCTTGACTTTACCATTGCTCACGCATGAAATGACAGCACAAATACGCCCGTGGCGCGAAGGCGTTGTTTCCCGCAGATTGATACCGCCATAGATCTGCAGCATTGACCAGGAGGCTTAGGCCATGGTGAATACGCTGTCGGTTTTTGGTTTGGGTGGCTGGGAAATGGGCGTCATTGCGGTGATTGCCCTGCTCGTATTCGGAAAAAATCTACCCAAAGTCGCCCGCGGACTCGGTCAGGGCGTGATCGAATTCAAAAAGGGCTTGCACGGCATTCAGGACGAAGTCGCGCAGGTCGATCGCCAGATCGAATCGCAAGTCCATGACACGGACAAAGCGATCGAGACCGCCGAAAAAATCAAAGCCTGAATCCCATCTTCAGCACGGGCCGTTCATCACAGATGAATGGCCATGGATGCATCGACGCTGACAAACGTCGAGTCGTGGTGATTGCGCGCCAACATGCCCTTTGAAATCGAATCAAACAACGCGCCGCTTCGCACTCGCTGTTTGATGGCCCCAGCGCTCATGGCGGTGATGGATCTGGGCGCCACACTATTTTTTCAACCTGCGGCTTACTGGGAAGGCGATCGCCACCATGCCGTGGAATGGAACCCGGTTTTGCTTGTGGCCATGTGGATTCATCCGGGTGCGGTACTCATCGTGGCCCTCGCGACATACGCTGCCGTCATGGCGCTCACGCGCATCCTCCCGGCCGCGATCACCGCTGACGGCATCATCTTTCTCACGCTGGGCCACGCAGCAGGCGCCTGTGGCTGGCTGTATCGACACCAGCACTTCTGGCCGGCTTCATGGCTGGCCATCGGTTGCCTTGTGTGGTTGTCTGTGATCTGGATTCGAAACGAGCAACGTCACGCGATGATGTCGAGCACGGCTTTGCCGCGCGTGATCGGCAACGGGCGATTCTGATTGTCGCGAATCTCGTTCTCGGGATTCACACCCATCAGGTGATACACCGTGGCGGCCAGATCATCGGGCGTGACCGGGTCGGACGATGGATACATGCCATGCGCATCGGAAGAGCCATGGACGTAGCCGCCTTTCGTGCCGCCTCCCGCCAGCAATGCGGTGTAGCACTGCGGCCAGTGATCGCGACTGATGTTGCCGTTGATTTTCGGCGTGCGCCCGAATTCACCCACCCACAGCACGAGCGTCTCATCCAGAAGACCGCGCTCTTCGAGATCGAGCAACAACGTGGGCAGCGTCTGCTCGGTGATCGGCAAATGACGGGCCTCGATGATCGGGAACATGCGTGTGTTGTTGAACCCGTGCGTGTCCCATCCACCGCTGGTTTTGGATTGCCCACCGATACTGCGATCAAAATACACGTTTACGAACTTCACACCGGCCTCGACCAGACGACGCGCCAGCAGACAGCTCTGGCCGTAGGTATGACGGCCGTAAGCATCGCGCACTTCGGGTTTTTCCTTCGACAAATCGAATGCCGCGCGCACGCGATCCGACTTGAGCATCGCCAGCGCCTTGTCGTAATACGCATCCAGACCTTGAGCTTCGGCCGACCATTCCATCAGTCGGGCTTGATCATCGATGATTTTCTGAAGGCCGCGGCGCGCCTGCAGACGATCCACACTCAGACCTTCGGGCAAACTCAACTCGGGCAAGGCAAAATCCGGCGCATTGGGGTCGCGCGGCACGAACAACGGATCATGCGCCTTGCCGAGAAAACTCGCGTGTTGCCCCGGCGTGGTTGAACCATCAGCGATACGATGCGGAAACGATACGAACGACGGCATCTCTGCATCGCGCTTCGTGAAGCGATCCACCAATGATCCGTAAGCAGGCATCAACGCCAGCGAATCGCGTAAACGCTGATCGTCGCTCGGCGGCGCCCAGCCCGACAGCGCATAGTAACCGGCCGAATTGTGATTCTTCATCGTGTGATTGACGCTGCGGATCAGCGTGCAGCGATCCATCAACTTCGCCATCTTCGGCATGCGCTCATTGATCTGAATATCCGGCGCCGAAGTCTTCATCGGTTTGTAGGGGCCGCGAATGCCGTCGGGCGCATCGGGCTTCATGTCGAACATGTCCAGATGGCTCGGCCCACCCCACTGAAACAGAAAGATCACCGATTTCGCCTTGACCGGCAGTTTCGCCACCTGATGCTCGGCAGCCGCCCAGAGCTTCGAGGTGTGCATACCGAACAAGCTCAGGCCGCCGGCCTTGATCATGGTGCGACGACTCATGCGCAGCAGCGCAGAAGCATGATCGCGAGCCACAGGATGATTCGGCGTAAAACTCATCGCCTTAAGATGAACTCCTTGGCATTGACCAGTCCCCAGGCAATATCCTCTGCCGCACGACGACGGTCTTTGGCCGAAGCCAGATACGCGACCGTGGCTTCACGCTCCTTCTCGACGGGCGATCGACTCAGCGCCGCCCAGTACAGTTCGTCCACGATTTCAGAATCCGAAGCCCGGCGATCGAGCAATGCTGAAATTCGATTGTGTTCGGCGGTCAACAAAGTGTTGACGGCATCGCCGCTGGTCAATTCAAAAACCTGACCCAGCGCCGTCTCATCGCTGCGCTCGCACGTGCAGTTCTGCAGGCGCATCGGCTTGCCGAACAGCTTGATGAATCGATCGCCCGCACTGGGCTGCGAATCCCGATACACGGCGTTCACACCTGAAATCTGCGCCGCGCGCGTGCCTGCCGGAAAACCATTGAAACCCAGCGGCACACCGGCAAACGTCGACATCGAATCGAGCATCTGTTCGGCACTCAGGCGACGAATCTGGGCCCGCGCAAAATTATTTTCATCTTCGCGATTGGTTTCATGCGGCAACGTGCTGAGCTGGTACACGCGCGAGGCGCAAATCCGGCGAATGAGATGGCGCATGTCCATGCCGCTTTTTACGAAATCCCGCGTGATCGCCTCGAGCAAGACTGGATTGGCGGGCGGATTGGTGGCGCGAAAGTCATCGATGGGCTCGACGATGCCGCGCCCCATCAACTGGCTCCAGATCCGATTGGCCATGACCTGCGCAAACAGTTCGTTGTCTTCGGCGGTCAGCCATGCGGCGAGCGACTCCAGACGATCCTGCGGACCGGATGCCTGGTGTTCGGTCCCGAGAAAACGCGGCTTCACCACAGCCCCATGGCGCGGGTCTTTGACTTCGCCTTCACGATCCATCCAGACGATCTGCTCGCCGATGAATTGATTTTTGTCATTGCTGTCACGGCGGCGATTTTCAACGATCTCGTACTGCACGCGGGCGAAGTTCGCCGTAAAGCCGTAGTAATCATCCATCGTCCAGCGTTCAAAAGGATGATTGTGGCACTTGGCACATTGCAATCGCGTGCCCAGAAAAACTTGTGCGGTGGCTTCGGCGCGAATTTCAGGTTCGCGCAGCGCCCGATAGTAATTCGCCTCCGGATGCTGATACGTGCTGCCGCGCGAAGCAATCAGCTCCCGCGCAAAGACATCCATCGGCTTGTTCGCCGCAATCGAGTCACGAATCCACCGATGAAAATTCTCGACGCCCTTTCGGTCGAGCACCTTCTCTTCATTGCGGAGCAGGTCCGACCATTTCAGCGCCCAGAAATCGGAGAAATCCTCACGGCCAAGCAAACCGACCACGAGCTGATCGCGCTTGTCGGCCCGGCCATCGGCCACAAAGGTTCGGGCTTCTTCAACCGTGGGTATGCGCCCGATCAGATCCAGAAAAACGCGACGCACATACACCGAATCGTCGCAAACCTCTGACGGGTTCATACGCAATGTCTTGAGTTTCTCAAAAACAGGACCATCGATGAAGTTGAAAGGCTTTGGATCTGACCACACAAAATCAGGCCGCTTGGGCACAAAGGCCACGGTGACGGGTTTTTGCAGATTCTGATAGCGCGCCAGCACGACGGTTTCACCAAACTCCAGTCGCTGTACCCGCCCTTCGCGCGAAACCGAAGCGATTTGAGCCGGCGTTTCAAACGTGGTCAGGTGCGTGACATCCCGTGTCGCGCCATCTGAAAAGCGGGCTTCGACTCGGATTTCCACAGAAGCTGCGGGCTCCACAAGGACCTGACGCACCGGTGTCACTTGGATCCCCACCAGATCCGGTGCGCTTTTGGAATCCATCGGTTGCCCGGCCGCAATCCACTGCCGGAGAATCGCATACTCCTGAGCATCGCGGTTGAAACGCTTGCCCCCTTCATGCGCCAGCGCTGCGGTGCCCTTGAGCAGAATCAGACTGCGATCCGGTTCGATGCGATCGGTGCGCCGTCCGAGTTGTTCGCGCGTGATGCGCCGGTAATCCCAATCCGGGTCTTCACCGCGCAATGAAAGTTTGAATCCGCCCTTGCCGTTGAGATTGCCATGACAGGTGCCGAGATTGCAACCGGCTCGCGACAACACCGGCATCACTTCATGCCGAAAGCTTGGAGCCGCCGCGAAAGCCATCGATGTCCAGAACAGACCGGCGACAGCGCTTAACAGATTGAGTTCGCATCGAAAACGATTCATGAGCAAGACGACCGCTCGGAAAGACTCGGACCCTCTGTTAGGACCAGTGAACCTCCGAACCTTTGGGGGGGTCCTGAGATTATTGGCCTCACTTGATCCATTAGCAAGCATACGTACGATCTAAGGTCATGCCGAAACCGATCCTCACGCCCCTCATTCGAATCTCCCTGCTAGGCATTCTGCTTGGGATCTGCTGTCTGAGCGTATTCGCCGCGCCCGAAGCGCATTACATCACACGCACTGTTCAACCGGGCAGAGCCAGCGAAATCACGCTCGTCGGCCGTGATCTGTCAAAAACCACTGCGATCTGGTCGAGCTTTCGAGGCCAGATCGAAATTCTCGAGCGTCAGGACAGCCGCCTGAAATGCCGCATCACGCCCGAAGCCGACACACCGGTGGGCATCGGTGCCTTGCGTGCCATCACACCGGCCGGCGCCACCCAACCTGCACTCGTGTTCATTGACGACCTGCCTTCCGCGCCGCAAAGCGATGCACCCATCACGCCGACTCAGGCTCAGGCACTCGAACTTCCCATCGTGGTTTCAGGGCGCGTGGATCGCGTGAAAATCCTGCACTTTCGCGTGGACATGAAACGTGGTCAGCGCCTGATGGCCGAAATCGTGGCCGATCGACTGGGATCTGAACTCGATGCTGTGCTGCGCGTGCTCGATCCCGATGGCCATGCCATTGCCTACAACGATGAGGTGCCGGGTATCGGTCGCGATCCGCGCCTGAGCTGGGTGGCTGAAAAAGATGGACCCCATCTGATTCTGACGCACGACATCGAATTCGACGGTGGCGAAGAACACCGATATCACCTGCGCGTCGGCAACTTTCCGTTGATCGATACCCCGTGGCCTTCCGGGGTGCAGCGCAAAACCACCGCCCGTCTGAAATGGATCGGTGTTCATACTGACGAGTTAACCACTTCGATACCGGCGCAGGATGCGCCGTTCGATCGCTGGCTCAGCCTCGCGGCACGATATGCCGATGCGCCGGGATCGGGCTTCACGTCGGTGGCGATCAGTGATTTGAATGAAGCGGTCGAACCGGAGTCCGAACCCAAAGAACCTTTACCACTGCCTATCCCCTCAGCCTTCACCGGACGCATTGAAAAACCCGGCGACACCGATCGCTTCGCCTTCACCGCCAAAAAGGGTCAGCGTATCAACGTCGATGCAATGACACGGTCCATCGGATCGCCCGCCAACCTTTACATGCGCATCGAAGATGCCTCAGGCAAAACACTCGACCAGATGGATGAACCCGGCGCGGCAGAAGGCCGCATCTCCACGCCCTTCAAAACAGACGGTACTTATTTTCTGGTGGTCGAAGAATTGCATCGACGCGGTGGACCGGCATTCGTCTACCGCCTGACCTCGCACGTCCAGCTTCCGGGCTTCGGCTTGAATGCGGATCGCATCACACTCAATGCCGCGCCCGGCGAAACGGCTGAGATCAAAATCGTCTACACACGACGCGACTATCAAGGCCCCATCGATCTTTTGCTGCATGGAGCGCCCATCACGCTTGAATCGGCCCGTATCGAACCCGTTGATCCGAAAGAAAAACCGGAAAAAAAAGACAAGAAGGACGATGACGCCAAAGTCGAACACGAATTAAAACTGCGCATCCCGAAAGATGCGGTGCCCGGCACAATTTACACTTTCACGCTCTCGGGCAGGGCAACCCATGAATCACAAATGCTCGAAGCACCGATCGATACAGACCCGGCCCTCCAAAAACTCTGGCCGCGCTCGAAACGATTGCCGCGCCTGCTCGATGGCGCGTTTCTATAGTGCGTGACCGAGCCCAAGGCACCCAC
>CALOAZ010000128.1:0-9601 GCA_942491355.1 uncultured Phycisphaeraceae bacterium | reverse complement strand
TACAAGGTGTTGTAGGCCCTGATGAGTAGGAGGGCGTGGAGGCTCGTTGTGAAGGTTGGTGGGGCGGAGCCCGGCTCGAATCGGACTCTAGTGCAGATCTTGGTGATAGTAGCAAATATTCAAATGAGAACTTTGAAGACTGAAGTGGAGAAAGGTTTGACGTGAACAGCAGTTGGACGTCAGTGAGCCGCTCCTAAGAGATAGGCAAACGCTATTCGGAAGAGGGCGATTGTTTCGGCAACCGCCTCGACTATCGAAAGGGAACACAGTTAATATTCTGTGGCCGGGCAGTGGATATGCGGCAACGCAAGCGGGCTCGAAGACCGTCGGAGGGAGTCCCAGGAAGAGTTCTCTTTTCTTGTTAACAGTCATATGCCCTGGAATCGGTTTACCCGGAGATAGGGCGGAATGACTGGGAAAGCAGATCCTTTGACGGTTCGGTGCGCTCCTCGACACCCGAAAACGAGCACCGGGTAACACTTGCACCTCGGGCGTACTCATAACTGCATCAGGTCTCCAAGGTGTGCAGCCTCTAGTCAATAGAAGAATGGACAAGGAAGTCGCAAAATAGATCCGTAACTTCGGAAAAGGATTGGCTCGAGGGCTTCGCCCTGAGGGTCCTCCGGGCGCGTAGGGGCCGCGCGGCTGCTAGCAGCCCGCGACGCGCTGTTGCGGGCTCCGATGGCCACGCCGGAGCCGCCGAGGGGTGCTGTGTGTGGGTAACTGCGCCGGCGTTTCGCAGAACGACCAACTCAGAACTGTACGGACAAGGGGAATCCGACTGTTTAATTAAAACAAAAAGCATTGTGATGGGGCCTACGCCTGTTGAGAACAGTTGTGATGTGGCAGACCTATCGCGTGGCGCTCAACGCCGACGGCGGCTGGCATCGGATCGACGGCGAGCGACGCACACTTGCGACCGACGAAGACATCAAGCGTGCGCTGGCTTCCGTGCAGCACATTCTGATTCCGGGCGAGTTCCTCGGCGGTGTCGAGGTGGTCGATCTGGACAACGTGGCTTTCATCGGACAAGGAGGTTCCGAACGATGAAGTCGGTCGTTTCTGTGATAGCGATGGGCATCTTCTTCGCGGCTGAATCGCTCGCGACGCCACCCGATTTTCGTCACTTCCTCGAAGACTACTGCTATCAGTGCCATGACAGCGCGACCACCAAAGGCAAGTTGAATCTTGAAACCTTGAAGATGCCGCGCATCGAACCTGCCCATGCGGAAATCTGGCAAGAGGTCGTGGATCAATTGACGTTGGGCGAGATGCCCCCGAAGAAAGCGGATCAGCCATCGGATCCGCAGCGTTTGGCATTTCTCAAGGTGTTGCGCTCCGAGTTGGATCTGGCTTATCAGAGGCGCGAATCGTCGGTTGAAGTGGTGCTGCGTCGATTGAACCGCGCGGAATACAACAACACGATGCGCGATCTGACGGGGCTGGATCTGCGCTTGGCCGATGCGTTTCCGGCCGATATCGCCATCGACGGTTTCGACAACGTGGGCAAGGGGCTCACCATGTCGCCCTATCTGATGGAGCGCTACCTCCAGACCGCCAAGCGTTGGCTCGATGCCGCGATTCTCACCGATCGCCCCGAGACCGCGTATGTGGATTTCTACCCTCGGATCCCCGGCCGGGGTGGCGTCGTGCTCGCCGATTACCGCCGGGCTCGATCATTCCAGGAGCTTTCGTCCGAAGAGCAGGCCAAGCACAAGACCTCGGGTCGCAAGGTCGACCGGTTTCACAGCGAAGACGACTGGCATTGGGTTCGGATCCCGCACGACGGTCGTTACCGTTTCCGCGTCTTGATGAGCGCTTCGCGTTCGAGCGAAGATGTCGCGACGCCGCGGGCCCGGTTCATCGTCGCGGCCGGTCCGGTGGGGGCCATCAGCATTCCCGCGCCCGTCGGCACACAGGGTGAGCCCCGTTGGTTCGAGTTCGAAAGCCGGCTGCCTGCGGGGATCTACAACTTCCGAGGCGAATACCTGAACCCGGATACCGACACAAAGAGCAAAAAGGCTTCTTACATCCAGGCCCATTGGTTCGAAATCGAAGGGCCGCTGTATGAGAGCTGGCCACCCGAATCGACGCGTCGTCTATTGCCGCCCGAACTCATCGATGGTGATGAGACGGCATCGGCGCGACGTGTGCTTCGGCGCTTCATGGCCCGCGCCTGGCGTCGGCCGGTGACCGAAGCCGAAGTCACAGACATGGTGGATCTGTTTGCCGCGGTGCGCCCGGAATGCGATTCGTTTGAGCAGGCCATGGCGCATCCGATGGCCGCCGTGCTGACGTCGCCGCACTTTCTTTTTCTGGTGGAAGGCGAGACGGTGGGCGATTTCGAATTCGCCAGTCGGCTGTCTTATTTTCTCTGGAGCAGCATGCCGGACGAACAACTTTTGGCGCAGGCATCTGCGGGCCATTTGCGTCGTGCGGACGTGCTTGCGGCGCAGATGGATCGGATGCTGGCCGATCCCAAATCGCAGGCCTTTGTGGAGAACTTCGTGGGTCAGTGGCTCGGGCTCCGCCGATTGGGTGCCACCACGCCGGATGCCTTGAAGTTTCCGGGGTACAACCGCTGGCTTGAGGAATCGATGCGACAAGAGACCGAGCTTTTCTTTCAGGAGCTTCTCCAAAAGGATTTAAGCGTCCTGAATTTCATCGATTCGGATTTCACTTATCTCAACGATGTTTTGGCCCGTCACTACCGGATCGAGGGTGTTGAAGGCGGCGCGTTTCGACGGGTTGCGCTTCAGCCGGACAGTCATCGCGGTGGTGTTCTGACGCAAGCCAGCATTTTAACGCTGACGGCCGACGGCATGGAGACTTCACCGGTTCATCGCGGCACCTGGATTCTCAGCAGCTTCATGGGCACGCCTCCACCGCCGCCGGCGAGTGTGCCGGAGTTGGAAGAAGTCGCGAAGCAGGCGAATCGTCAGCTCACCTTCCGTGAGAAATTGGAAGTGCACCGCGAATCGGCCGCTTGCGCGAGTTGTCATTCCAAAATCGATCCGCTCGGTTTTGCGCTGGAATCTTTCGATGCGGTGGGCGCTTTTCGGCAGTATGTGGACAAGCAAAAGACGCCGACGGATCCGCGCGCGGCAGCTTGCCGGACGGCACGCCGTTCAACGGAGCGAATGCGTTCAAGCGTGTTTTAATCGAGAAGCGCCAGGACGTTTTTTTGCGCGGTTTGACCGGCAAACTCATGACTTATGCTTTGGGGCGATCCTTGGATTTCAGCGATCGCAAAACGGTGGATGAGATCGTGGCTCAGCTCAAGGCCGATCACGGCGGACTGCGAACCTTGTTGCATGCGGTGGTCGCCAGTGAATTCTTCGGGTCCAAGTAGAGGGTGATATCAATGTCCAAAGTTCTGAATCGACGGTTGTTTTTGCAAGGTGTCGGCACCTGTTTGGCTCTGCCGATGCTCGATGCGATGCGTCCGTCAATGGCGGCGTCGACGCGTAATGCTTCGCCTAAACGATTCGCGGCGTTCTACGTGCCCAACGGTGTCAACTGGGATTACTTCACGCCGGAAGGTGACGGCAAAGATTGGAAGCTTCCACGTTCGCTTCAAGGTCTGGCGCCCGTCAAAGAGCACGTGAGTTTTCTTTCCGGCCTGTCGCACCCGTCCTTGGGAACACCGCATTTCGGGGGAGACAACTTCCTGACCGGGGCGTCGTTTCATGTGTCGAAGTATCAAAACACCATCTCGTTGGATCAGCGCCTGGCCGAGACGATCGGTCAGGACGCGCGATTTTCATCGCTCGAACTGACCGGGGATCACTCGGCGAGCACGCGATACGGTTTTATGACCACACTGGCCTGGTCGCGCGCAGGCACGCCGGTTCTGGCAGAGAACAGTCCGCGCCGTGTTTTTGAACGGCTCTTCGTGGATGACGCTGCGGGTGACGTGGAGCGCGAGAAGATGCGTTTGCAACAGGATCGCAGCATTCTCGATCGCGTGATGGAACAGAGCCGGTCACTGGCATCCGAGCTGGGGGCAGCCGATCGCGCGAAGTTGGATGAATACCTGACGTCGGTTCGCGCGGTCGAGAAAAACATTCAGCGGGCCGAGCAATGGGCCCACGTCCCCAAGGCCAAGCTGAAGGCAGAGGGTGTGGACCTGGACGTGAACCCCGACACGCGTCTGGATGCTTACGTGCGCACGATGATGGATCTCATGGTTCTCGCCTTTCAGACCGATACGACCCGCATCGGCACTTATGTGATTGCTCGCGAGGGCGGGGGCAATGGATCGGCCAACTACAAGGCGATCGGTGTGAACAAGGACCATCACAAACTCTCGCACGAACAAAAGAACAAAGAGTCGATGGAACAGCTCCGAATGATCGACACGTTTCATATCGATCAACTCGCTTACTTTTTAGAGCGCCTGAAATCGATCGATGAAGGCGATGGCACGTTGTTGGATCACACGGGCGTCGTCTTCGGCAGCGGCCTGAGCGTCGGGTGGAATCACAACAGCAAGGACCTGCCCATTCTCGTCGCGGGTGGTGTCGGCGGTTTGAAGCAGGGGCGACATTTGAATTACCGTGGGAAGGACAAGCCGCTCTCTAATTTGTTCTTAACTCTGCTTCAAGCGTATGGCGTGGAAGCCGAAGCTTTCGGTGCGAGCGACGGCGCCTTATCCGAGTTGTTGTCCTGAAGTTTTGAACGTTACGGGTCTTCTGCCGCGCGGTATTGTCGCGGCGTTTGTCCCGTGTGCTGCGTGAACACCGCCTTGAGTCGTCGCGTGTCGGCGAAGCCGCTGCGGTGCGCCACTTCGATCAATTTGAGTCGCGACGGATCGGCCAACGCTGCCTTGGCAAGCTCGATGCGATGGCGTGTGAGATGTTCGTGCGGCGTGCAGCCGAGCATGGGTGTGAAACGCATTTCGAGCAGGCGCCGCGATACGCCTGCGTGGCGCGCCGCATCTTCCACACCGATGCGCTTTCCGGCGTGTTCCAGCAGAAATTGGGCGGCGCCGCCACGCGCGGATCATCCACGGCGACTGTCCGCGTCGAGTCGCGTTCGACCAGGCCCGTGGGAGGAATCAGGACCGGTTGCTCAGGAGCAGCTTGGCCGCGCATCAGTTGTTCGAGCAGATCCGCGGCTGCGCGCCCGACTTGAACGCCGTCAACCGTCACGCTGCTGAGTGTGGGTTGGCAGAAGGCGCAGGTCACCACGTCGTTGTTCACGCCGATGACCGCGACATCTTCGGGCACGCGCAGGCCGAGGCGCGCACAGGCCACGAGAATCACGCGCGCCCGGTAATCGTGCGCGGCAAGAATACCGACCGGTGTTTCGAGTGATTGCAGCCAGTGTTCGACCTGCGGCGCATCCCAGCGCCAAGGTTGATCGGCATCGATCGTGTTTTCAGCCAGACAGATCGAACATGAATATCCGGCATCTTCGATGGCTTTTCGAAAGCCTTCGCCGCGCAGATCGCTGTAATGCGTGTCGCGCAAGCCGTAAAAACCGAAACGTCTGAATCGTTTGCTCAACAGATGTTCAGCCGCGCTGCGCCCGGTCGCCTGTTGATCCGAAGTCACCAGCGGCAGACTCATGTCTTGCTGCTGCGCCGAAAGATTGATGACGGGAATGCCCAGACGGCGCGCCGCTTTGATTTCGGGCGGCGTGGGCAGCCATGCGATCACGCCATCGCCATCCCAGTCGCGCAGGGATTGAATCGGCACGCTCGCGGCATCCGGGCTGAAAGCGAATTGCCAGTTGCCGTGGATTTGGGCGCGGTCCATCACGCCGCGGATCACCGCTTCGAGGTACGGCGTGCCGATTGGAAAGGCCAGGGCGATCTGTCTGGAGCGGGGTGGCATCAGAGGGCTTTCCAGTGTTGCGCAAAATACGCAAATATATTTCGTATTATTCCCATTGAGCGAAATAATGTCCAATCCTAGCGTATGAGGATGTTCCGAAGTCTCTTACTTTTCAGTGTGTTACTTGCGAGTCTGCCGCTCCGGGGGTGGGCCGATACGGCCGTGGATTTCGATCGCGCCATCCGCCCGATCCTCTCAGACAAGTGCTTTCATTGTCACGGTCCGGATCCCAAAACGCGCGAGGCGGGTTTGCGTCTGGATGAACGGGCCGATGCGATCGCCGATCGCAAGCACGGCGCGGCCATCGTGCCCGGTCACAGTGCCGATAGCGCGATCATTCGCTTGATGCGTTCCAGTGATGCGTCGCTGCGCATGCCGCCGCCGGATTCACATCGGCAAATCACACCGCAGCAGATCGATCTGATCGCGCGATGGATCGATCAGGGCGCGCCCTGGGCGAAACACTGGGCTTTCGTGAAACCCAAGCGCATCGAACCGCCGGTGGTCGAGGATGACACCTGGGGACGACATCCGATCGATCGCTTTGTCTTCGATCATTTGCGGCGCGAAAAACTTTCGCCGTCCGTACCCGCCGATCCCAAACGATTGTTGAAACGCTTGAGTCTGGATCTGACGGGATTGCCGCCGCACTGGAAGGATGTCGAGGCTTTTGCGAAGGATCCGACCGAAGCTGCCTGGCAATCCTGGGTGGATCGTCTGCTGGCCTCGCCGCAGTTCGGCGAGCGCATGGCGATGTTCTGGCTCGATGCGGCTCGTTATTCAGATACCGATGGGTTTCAGCAGGATGCCACGCGGCAGAACTGGCCCTGGCGCGACTGGGTGGTCGAGGCTTTCAATGCCAACATGCCTTTCGATCAATTCACGGTCGAACAATTCGCCGGTGATTTATTGCCGAATGCCACCGCCGATCAAAAGCTGGCCACGGCTTTTCACCGTCATCACATGACCAATGGTGAAGGGGGCCGCGATCCGGAAGAATCGCGCATCGATTACGTCATCGATCGCGTGAATACGACCGGGACGGTCTGGCTTGGGCTCACACTCGGCTGCACCCAGTGTCACAGCCACAAATACGATCCCATTACGCAGGCCGAGTATTACCAGCTCAATGCCTTCTTCAACAGTCTGGATGAAGACGGCCGCGCCGGAACCGGTGCGGGGCCGCACTTGAAAATTCGGTCGTCCCACGCCGAAGCCGCCGTCAAAGAAGCCGAAGCCTGGCTGGCCGATCAGAAGCGTTCAGAAGAAGCGGCGCGCCGCGCGGCCGAACCGCGTTTTGCCGCCTGGCTCAGTGAAAATCGCAAAACGATCAGTCGCGATGATCATGCCTGGCAGGCCATCACTGCAAAGGCGTTTGAGTCTTATGCCGGATCGATTTTGTCACAGGATGAGCAGGGCGGTCTGATCGCCGAAGGTCCGGATCCGCATCATGAGGATTACCGCATCGTGACCGCGCCGGATCTGAAACGCATCACCGGCTTGAAACTCGAAGTCTTGCCGGTGGGTCACGACGGCGAAAAAGTCTTTGCGCGATCCGGCGCGGGCGACTTTGTATTGACCGATGTGAAACTGCGCGTGCGCCGCGCCGATGCCGAACAGGTGCGCGATATCAAAATCGCCGAAGCGATCGCCGATCATCAACCCGACCCCAAAAAGCACGGTCGCTACGGTCGAATTCAGGATGTGCTCGATGACGATCCGCGCAATGGCTGGGCTTCGTTTGAATCAGATCGAACCACGTCGCGCGTGGCTGTGTTTGCACTGGCCGAGCCGCTGGTGCTCGGATCGGATGAACTGCTGGTCATCGAACTGCAACAGCGATCGCTGGAAGGACGTCACAACATCGCGCGATTTCGTCTGTCGGTGACCGATCAGGCCGGTGAAACACCGCGCACGCTGGGGACGGCGCCGCTCGAAGATCTGGCTCAACTCGGCGATCACAAGTTGGATGACAAGCTCAAAGAACGTTTGCGCCGTCAGTATCTGGCCGATGATGCTGCCTATCAGATCGCGCGCGAGCCGGCTGATCGTGCGCAGGCTCAAGTGAATGAATGTCGCAAAGCGGCCGGTGACATGAAGGTCATGGTCATGGCCGAGCGCGACAAACCACGCGACACACACGTGCTGCTGCGCGGTGTGGGGACAAGAAGGGCGAAAAGGTCGAGCCGGGCGCGATCCATGCCGTATTGCCATGGCCGGAGCAATTGCCTGCTGATCGCAGCGGTCTGGCGCAATGGCTGGTGCATCGCGACAATCCGTTGACGGGCGCGTGATCGTCAATCATGTCTGGGGCATGATCTTCGGCGCAGGTCTGGTGCGCACGCCGGACGATTTCGGCACGCAGGGTCGGCGCCCGACGCATCCACAATTGCTCGACCATCTGGCCGCGCGTTTCAGTGAAAACTGGGACATCAAGCAACTGATTCGCCTGATGGTCACCAGTCATACCTATCGGCAGTCGAGTGATGTCAGTGCCGACTTGCTGGAGCGCGATCCCGAGAATCTTCATCTGGCACGCGCATCGCGCCATCGCCTGCCGAGTTGGATGATTCGCGATGCGCAGTTGCAGGCAAGCGGTCTTCTGAACGATCGATTGGGTGGTCCGCCGGTGCGCCCGTATCAGCCCGCCGGCGTCTGGGCTGATATCACCATGGGCCGCTTTCGTTACGAACCGAGTGTCGGGCCCGCAGGGTATCGGCGCACGCTGTACACCTTCTGGCGGCGCTCTTCGGCGCCGGCCTTTTTGTTCGATGCGTCACCGCGCCGGGTTTGCTCGGTGAGTGATTCGCGCACCAACACACCGTTGCATGCGCTGACGTTGATGAACGATCGCACCGGGCTCGAAGCCGCCGCGCATCTGGCTGATCAAGTGATTCATCAGAAGCGGGAACTCAGGAAGCAGATCGTCATGCTGTCGCAGCACGTGCTTCTGCGCGATCCCGATGCCGCAGAGTTAAAACAATTAAAAACGCTTCATGCGCAGGCGCTGTCGCATTTTCAGGCGCATCCGTCAGATGCTTCGGATCTGTTGCCGCAGAAAGATGACGGCAATATCGAAAAGGCCGCCATGACGGTGGTGGCCAGCGTGCTTTTGAACTTGGATGAAGCCATCACACGGGAGTAGGTCGGCGTGGATCATCTGCAAGCGACAAGGCGGTATTTTTTAGGCCAGTGCACGGGCGTAAGCCTCGGGTCGATTGCACTGCATGCGCTGGGCGGCGCGGCGCATGCTTCATCGTCAAACGATGCCGGCTTGCCCGGTCTCTCGCATGTGGCGCCGAAGGCCAAGCGTGTGATCTTCCTCACGCAGTCGGGCGGGCCGTCGCAGATCGATCTGTTCGATCACAAACCCGAACTCGAAAAGTGGGCGGGCAAGGAACTGCCGGCCGAAGTGCGCATGGGCCAGCGCCTTACATCGATGACCGCCAATCAGAAGCAGGAAATCATGCCTGCGCGGCCGAAGTTCAGACAGTGGGGCGAAAGCGGGGCGACGGTCAGCGACTGGCTGCCGCATACCGGGTCGATCGCCGACGAATTGTGCTTTATCAAATCGATGCACACCGATCACATCAACCATGCGCCTGCAATGACTTTCATGCTCACCGGTCATCCATTGCCGGGTCGGCCGAGCATGGGCGCGTGGGTGAGTTACGGCCTGGGTTCGCCCAATCGCGATCTGCCCGATTACGTGGTGCTGGTTTCAAAGATGCAGCGCCCGAGCGATCAGCCGCTTTACGATT
>CALOAZ010000127.1:0-4840 GCA_942491355.1 uncultured Phycisphaeraceae bacterium | reverse complement strand
TTACGTATTGCTCTGATGACGTTTGATCCGGATCATCCGAACAAGAATGCCATGGTGCGGCGATTCATGGAACGCGAAGTCCGTGCTTTGGCGAACCTGCATCATCCGAATGTGGTGACGGCATTTGATGCCGGTGAACAGGACGGGCATTTCTTTCTGGTGATGGAATATGTGGAAGGCAAGACGCTCGCGGAGATACTGCGCGTCATCGGCCGGTTCACGCCTGCACGCGCGATTGCCTATACGTTGCAAGTGGCTCGCGGTCTGGCCTACGCCCATGAAGCAGGCGTGATTCATCGGGATATCAAGCCGTCGAATTTGATTCTTGATCCGCGCGGTGTGGTCAAAGTACTCGACATGGGCCTGGCCAAGCCCAACGAACCTCTGATGCCTTCGGAACATAGTCTGACCGATGCCGCGTTTCTTGTCGGCTCAGTCAATTACATGGCGCCGGAGCATGCCGAGAATCCGAAGAATGCAGATCGTCGATCCGATATTTACAGCCTGGGTTGCACCTTGTTCCGACTGATGACCGGCCGACCGCCCTACCCCGGCAAGACCACGATCGAAACCATTATTGCGCAGCGCGAAAAGCCGCGACCACGGCTTGCGGATCATATGGGTTGGGTGCCTGAAGGTTTGCAGGACGTGCTGGACAAGGCGCTGCATCCGGATCCATTGCATCGATATCAACGTGTCGAGGAAATGATCGCGGATCTTGAGCCAGTGGCGCGACGGGCTGAACGCGATTCGGATCCTGACGAACGTTATGCTCTCGAACTCGCATTGCGACTGCCGGCTGGAGCGCCTACCGCACGCGTCGCCGCACGTGCGGCGCGGCCGCGCGCCGTCTGGGCTGTGGCGCTGGCGGTGGGCATGGTGGCAGGCACCTTGTGGCTGACGCAGCAGAGTCGTGTGTCAGATCATATCGCCGCACCCACACCCGTGACGCCACCTGTGGTAAGCATTGAAACAGTGACGCCGCCCAAAATCACCGCGGCGCAATTCGCGACATTGCACCCCATGCATACGCTGCGTGGCCATGAGGGTGATGTGATCAGTTTGTCGATGGATCCATCGGGCCGGCGTCTGGCCTCCATCGGAGCCGATGGCGTGGTTCGCCTTTGGGATGCCCATGCGGGCCAATCCCTTCCGGTGTTGCATGAATCATCGCAGCAGCTCACGTCGCTTTTATTCACACCCGACGGTCAATGGTTGCTGATGGCCACCGAAGCAGGCAGCTTGCTGTTGTGCGATCCGGCGACTGGTGCGGTTCAGGAAACGCGGCCTTACCATTTTGGAGCCATTCGAACGATGGCTTGCGTCGAGAGTGGTTCGCGCATTCTGGTCGGTGGCGACCATCGTGATGTGCTGATGGTGAATCTGCGGCGTCAGCGGCCGCCTCAGCACTGGAAAGGTCATGATGCCCCCATCCAAGCGGTGGCCTGGGCGAATGACACCCAGACGGCCATCAGTGGCGATGCAGATGGACAAATCTATTTTTGGGATGCGGTCAACGAAACTTTTTTTGACCACCGGGAGGCTCACCCCGGTGGTGTGCAGGCTGTGGCATACCGCGGTCAGCGTTTTGCGGTTACGGGAGGTGCCGATGGGTATCTTCGATCCTGGGATTTGATCACGCGTCAGATCAAGCGCGAAATTGTGGCGCACGAAGGTGGTGTGACTTGCGTGAGTTATCTGGATGACGTGGGTGTTCTTCTCACCACAGGTGCCGATGGTCGTATTGCCGCATGGTCGGCTTCAAAATTTGAGTTGATCGGCGCCACTGAGCAATCCGGTGGTGTCATCCATGCGATTGCAACTTCAAAAGAGGGTCATGTGATCGCCACCGCAGGAAGCGATGGCATGATCCGCCTGTGGACGCCGGAACGTTAATCGCTCCATCGTCTTTCGATTGATATCAAAAAGTAGGCGACGCGGTCATGGCCGATTTCTGTTTGCCTGAGCGCTTGTTGCCGCCGCGTGGCTCGGTCCAATCGTCTTCAACGGTGGCGATCGGGTGTTTCTGATGATCGGGATTTGGGGTGTCGAGCCCTTCGGTGAGTAGCTCGCACAACGCGTCGATTTGCTGATCGCCGTCTGCGCCATCCGCTTCCAGAATCAGGCGATCACCGGGGTGAGCGCCAAGCATGACCAAATGGGTGATCGAAGATCCGTCCCAAGCTCTGCCGTTTTTCCAGATGATGAGCCGCGCGCTGAATCGCTTGACTGCTTCGACGAAGCTGACGGCCGCTCGACCCGTCAAGCCTTGCTCATGCACAACCGTAATCGTGGCCTTGTGCAACACGTCTTCAGGATGATCCATGCCAAACTCCCGCTCTGCCCGGACCACGTTTTGGATTGTCCCGCCGTTGGGTCTTCCTGACCGGTTCGGCGCCCACTGGACGTTCATGCACAATAGCGCTGGCAGAAAACCAGATCGATACGGGAATATCCGCATAGGGATCGGGAAAGATTCAGACTGAACGTTGATAACGGTTACTGATTGTTTTGCAGGTGGATACGCAAAGAGGGCCCAGTCGCCGAAGGGTGATTCGAAGCGGCAAATGCGTGGACCAACCCGCCGGATTGGGTTTCGCAGGTGTCTCGAACAATCACCAGTGTGGCCAGTTGGTTGGTGTCACGGTTGAGCCAGTTTCGCAAGCCTTCAGAACGGAGGCGGACGGTCTGTTTCAACATCCCCTGCTGAACCGTGAACTGTCCCACGGGCACCATGTGTTGCGTTTGAACACCGGCACCATCATCGATGTTGCCGGGCGCGTTGCGCCAGTGCAGTGTTTTTGGATCCCAACGATCGCGGGATTCATCCAGCAAGCCGTACACCGTGAAAGTGGCGTCCGGCACATGACTGGCAAAGCCGCGTCCGGAGGGCACCATCTGCAACACCAGTTCGGCGTCATCGATGGCGCGGACATCTTTATCCTGCAGATCAAATCGAAGATAGATTTTGCGATTCCAGGCGGTCAGGCCATTTTTGATCGGAAGCAGCCCCGGTTCGTCAATCGGCTCGTGCATGGAATACACGTAGGTGTCAGCGCCGCGCCCTTCGCGCGTGGTGATGATGCGCCAATCCGTGTCGGCCAGTTCCAGCACGCGCGTCGGCTCATCCGGACGGGATTCACCCGATTTGAACATGATGGAACCCACGCGCAGATTCTGGCCTGTGGTCATGCGGCGCGTTTCACCGGTATCGCCGTGGCGCACATCCACCGCGCCTTGAAAGACTTCGACGGCCGTGCCGCCGGTTTCATCCACACTCACGCCGAAGGCCGTTCCCTGATCGATCAATTCGGCCGTGGGCGTGTCGATTCTGAATCCATGGGCCGGTTCAGGCACATTGGCAACGATCACGCCGGCGTGCAGCACACACCGCATGGCCGTCACGATTTCAATATCGGCCGGACCTTCGAGCGTGACCTGGGCACCGGATTCAAATTGAAGCGTGGCCAGACCCTCAACCAGATTCAATCGACCGGGTGACAGCGCTGATCCGGCAAGTGTGGGCAATGTGTTTTCACCCCATCGCGCCTGCTTGGTTTCGATCAATGTGGCAACGGTTTGGGGTGTTTTCGGAGCATTCGGCCGCGATAAGACGATAAATCCGGACCATGCCGCCAAAGCGATGACGGCCGCAGCTGCAACAGCCCAGGCGCGCCGTGCCGTGGCGGGTGTCGTCATTTCGTGCGGAGCGCCCAGACGCATCAAAACATCGCTTTGAGCTTGATCGGGTTGATGACCGCGATGCTGGCGCAGTGTGGCATGTTGATGCAGATAAGCCACGAAATGGCGCCGCGCATCGGCATCATTGAGTACGAGGTTTTCAAGCCGTTGCTGGTCTTCGTGGGTGAGAGATTGCTCAAGATAACCTTCGGCCAGTTCCCGCAAATCTTCAGGCAGTGGATGCATCTCAGTCATGGGTGGCCTCCGTGGCGAGGCGGCTTGAAACGCAGTCATACAAAGCGTGTCGTATGCGGCTCAGTACGCGATAAACCGCGCCGGTCGCGCGCGTCGTGCGATGCGAAATGCCTTCGACCGTCATGCCGTCGAAATAGCGCATGCGGATGATGGCCCGGTGGTCATCGGTCAGATGGTCGATGCAGTGCGATAGCCATGCGAACGATGTTCCAATTGATCGGCCGAAGTGATCGCCTCATCAGAAATGGCTTCGAGAAAGGCGTCACTGAAACGCAGGCGATCGCGCTGCCTTTTCTTACGCTGTGCGAGGACGCGATAAAACACGACTTTGCATGCCCATGCCGGAAAGTTGGTTCCGAGTTCGAATTGATCGAATTCACGCCACATGGCCATTTTGGCTTCCTGAAGCACGTCTTCGGCCTCGTTCCAGTTCGGCACGAGCGTCATGGCATAGGTGGTGAGACGCGGCTCATGTTCGGCGAGCAGCTCAATGAAGATGTCGGCGCGATTGGGCTGAGTCATCGGTGTCTCTTCAGATCCTCTCTGTCATCCATAGAGCCTTAAGGGTCATTTTCGGACAGGCGTTCAAATGGCGTCCAATTCACGCCCCGATGGCTCTGAAAGGATAAGCGGGGATGGCCACCCGCAGTCAGCATTGATGAAAGGCATTGCTCATGAAGCATTTGTGGCTGATCGTGTGGATGCTCATTCTGCCGGGTCTGGCCACGGCCGCCAATCCCGATCAGGTTGAATTCTTTGAAAAGCATATCCGCCCTCTGCTCGCGGAGCATTGTTACGAATGCCATTCTGCCCAGGCCAAAACACTTCGGGCCCATCTTTATCTCGACAGCCGTGCCGGCTGGATGACCGGCGGAGATTCAGGCCCGGCCATTGTGGTCGGTGA
>CALOAZ010000126.1:0-32679 GCA_942491355.1 uncultured Phycisphaeraceae bacterium | reverse complement strand
ACTGCGATCCAAGTATATTTCGGCTACAGCATTTTCTCTCGTTCTTCCGCGATGAACTTGTGTAGGACAGTTTCACCTGCAATCTGCTGGGTCCGCATCCTTGCCACTTTGCTGGCGGTCCCTCCCCAGGCAGCTGCCACCTTGTCGAGCGGCCGTGGCTGTCGCATAATCATGGACTGAAACACCGTTGGCTAATTTGCTTTACGCTTGTAGTTCCCTCGTAACAAACATCGGTGACAGATATCCAGCAAGTGGATTCGCCACAGAAAACCACATGAGATATCGAGTCACCTGGTGGCTTCGATTGTCTCGACCAATAGACGGCGGGAGCGACTCGCTCGAATCCACTCGCAGTAGATTTGGCCCTACAGAACTTTTGATAATAGGATTATTACGATGGGTGAGAAAACCTTTGCCACACTGACTGCAGGCGATATTATGCAGCGTGATATCATCACCATTTCTCCCAGCAACACTCTGCGGGACGCAATGAGTCTGCTCACCGAGAACCACGTCACAGGGCTGCCCGTGGTGGACCAGCACTCACGTTGCATAGGTCTCATCTCGGCCACTGATATTCTTAATTTCGAACAAGAACACTGTGAGGAGAGTGAAGAGGGCAACTCTGAAGAAGCCCGTTACTACGACCCAGAGAGGGAGCGGTGGGAAAGCATCCGTCTGTCCTCGTTCGCCTTAGAGGAGATCGGCCACGTGCGGGTTAGAAGAAGTCATGGCGAGTAGTCTGGTCTGGGTCGAGCGAGTAACCCCGGTACGGGAGGTCGCAGCAAAGATGTGCAAGGCTGGGGTTCACCGGATCCTAGTCCTCGACGAAGGGGGCCAATTATACGGCATAATTTCGGCAGTCGATTTCAGTGGCTGGTCGCTGGGGATACTCAATAAATACAAAGTAGATGATGGGAAGCGACTGCCGTGAGAGATAGTAGTGGCAAGAATCCTTGGCTGATCAATTCCTTTGAGGTACACCAATGTACATCTTGTAGGTCGAGTTCACGAGGCGTTATAACCGCCCTCCCACAGATTTCCCTTTACGCCGCGGTCTTCAAATAGGAGGAATAATGATGACCGACTCTTCCCATCGGCTCATTCAACCCCCCAAGTACCTGCTCCGGCCAGCGTTCGCTGTTCTCCGAGGATCTAGAGTTCGAGATCGATTCCGGCACAGAGCTTTTTTACACAGGGAGAGATTTGCTCAGCCAAGGAGACAAGCCAGGGGTGATCCTGTGGGACGTAGACTCGACTAATACTTCAAGAGGAAAGCTCTAAGCCTAGCGACCTTTTGTAGCAGCGCTCACGAGCAACAGCTCAAGCTGTATCGCCTGATCTGGCAGCGCTTCGTGTCCTGCCAGATGACCCCCGCGCAGTGGGATTCCACCTCGGTGCGCGTCGAAGCCAATGCGTCAGGCAAAACACTCGCTTTCAAAACCACCGGACGCACGCTGGTCTTCGATGGTTTCTATAAGGTTTCAGGGATTCCCGGCAGCGACGAAGCCATTCTGCCCAAGGTCAGCGAAGGCCAGGCCGTTGCGCCGATCCAGATCGATCCCGCACAGAAATTCACCAGCCCGCCGCCGCGCTACTCCGAAGCGTCGCTGGTGAAGATGCTCGAATCCGAAGGCATCGGCCGCCCGAGTACCTACGCGTCGATCATTCAGGTGATCCAAAACCGCAAGTATGTCGAGAAACTCAACGGCCGATTCCACTGCACTGATCTGGGTCTCGTGGTCACCGACAAACTCAAAGAAGGTTTTCCGGTGGTCATGGACATCGGCTACACACGCCAGATGGAAGCCGAACTCGACAAGATCGAGAACGAACATCTGAACTGGGTCGACATGCTCAAAGGGTTTTACGAACGGTTCAGCAAGAACCTCGACAAAGCCCACGACCTCATGTCGCACGCCAAGGCCGAAACCACACCGGCACCGCACGTCTGCGCCGAATGCGGCTCAGGCACGATGTACCGCTTCGGTCGCAACGGCCGGTTCCTTTCATGTGACCGCTATCCGGACTGCAAATATGCCGCGCCCGTCGATCGCGACGGCAATCCGCAAGTGCCCGAAGCCACGGATGTCGCCTGTCCGAATTGCAAAACGGGATTGATGAAACGCACTGGTCGCTTTGGCCCGTTCCTGTCGTGCCCGAACTATCCCGACTGCAAGGGCATCGTGAATCTCGACAAGAACGGCGCCGTCAAACACCCGACCGCGCCGCCGCTGACGACCGACATCCCGTGCGCCAAGTGCGAAAAGACCATGAACCTGCGCAACGGCAAGCGCGGCCCGTGGCTCAGCTGCTCCGGCTTCCCGAAATGCCGCGGGCGCGTCGGTTGGACTAAACTCGAAGAAGCCGACCAGAAGAAGTGGCAGATCGCTCTCGAAAATCACGAGAAGGCGAATACACCGGCCAAGATTCGAAAAGTCGACAACACCGAAGTCCCCGAAGGCTACAAGCCCCAGGGCGGCGACAATCCCGCCGATGCCGCGAACGATGCGCCGGAATCGGCAGACGTGGCATAACCCACACCGACTTCCTCATCTGCCATCAATAAAAACCGCGCGCACCGACATCTGTCAGCGCGCGCGGCGAATACTATCATTGGTTTGATGCGGGCGATCAGGCCTTGCCGGCGGCAAGCGTTTCGCGTGTGGGGATCATCTCGATCATGGCTTCGAGGGCGCTGGCGTCGATCGTCGCGCTCAGCGGCGGACCGTCAAGCGTGTAGAGATCGACAAACCGGGCTTGAGTCAGGTCCGCATAATAATCCGGACGCTCACCCCGACGGAAACCTTTTTTAGCATCTGTGTTCTTGACCATCGTGATCATTCCTCCTCGTGCCGAGAATTCGGCGGTGCTCCACCAGTCATCGGCCCGAGATTCGTGGCCACAACAGATTTTGAACGGAACCCGACCAGGAGCGCCCGAACCGGGTTTGTACCGAAAATTATCGGTCCAGCTCGTTCAGGAGCGTGCGGTAATGCGCCGCATCGGCTTCGGCAAAACAACAGAAAACAACCTGCCGAATCGTCGGTGCATGCGCCTTGAGCCATCCGCGTACCGCCTCGACCGCCACACGCGCCGCTTGCGATTTCGGGTAACCGTACACCCCGGTGGAAATGCACGGAAAGGCAATGCGGCTCAAGCCATGTTCCTGTGCCAAAGTCAGACTTCGGATGTAGCACGAGGCCAGAAGTCCGGGCTCATCGAATGCTCCGCCCGACCAGACCGGCCCCACCGTATGAATCACATGCCGGGCAACGAGTCGATAACCCGGCGTGAGATGTGCCGCGCCCGTGGGACAGCGCACGCCCGGCGAAATCTCCGGCACCTGCTCGCAGGCCGCTCGCAGTTCAGGACCTGCCGCGCGATGGATCGCGCCATCCACGCCGCCGCCACCGAGCATGCGCCGGTTGGCGGCGTTCACGATGACATCCACATCCAGCGTGGTGATGTCATCCACAACAATATTTAGAGTGGCGTCAGCCATCGCACCGTTTACCAGGTTCTGTCTGGCGGCTCTCGCGTGGGCCAAAGATCGTCGTGGGTTTGTCGTGACAAGGAGATCGAAGCAGCCATATTCGCAGCGATATGGCGATGCAGATCGACGCCGGCACGGCGAACCACGATGATCGACGCCAGCAGGAGCCGTCAGACAGGACCTAGGCGCTGTCTGACTCATCTTGATCCGATGGCTCCGAAATCGCTTCGGCCGGCGCTTCGCGCTTGGCTTCGGGCAAATCGGTTTCGGCCTCTTCTTCCTCTTCCAATGCCTTGAGGTCGGTTTCGTATTCGTCGTCCTCTTCGATGAATTCACCGCGCGAACGACGATCCTGGCGGCGCACATAGCGATCGCGCTCCTGCGCATCGGGCCAGTCGTAATCATTCGGATTCTTCGGGTCGGCTTCTTCGCGCGGTGGCTGCTCCGGATCATTTTCGGGATCCAACCATTCGCCTTCCGGACGCACTTCGAGCATCAGTTCGGTACCGGGCTTGTCCTGCGTGGCTCGCACGCGCCGCTGTCGAATCAATTCGAGCGTGGCCAGAAACAAACCGATCAGTTCACCCACCGACCGACGCCCGACGAACATCGCCTGCAATGACATGGGCCCTTCGCGCTGCAGTCGATCTTGAATATCCGCCTGATGCAATTCGAGCGGCGTGTCGTCATCCACGATCTGATGTTGACGCTGACCGAGATTGATCTGCTCCATCAACGATGAGAATGCTTCGAGCAGATCCCACGCCGAGACATCTTCCAAATCCAGCGGGGGCGGTCCGGCATCTTCATTTTTGTCGGGCTTCCACGGCGCAGGGCGCAACGGAAACCGCGTGGCAAACATCTCGCGCCGACGGTCAAGCGCATAGGCGGCGTCTTTGTATCGCTTGTAGGCCAGCAACTGCTGAACCAGTTCGTAGCGCGGATCTTCGGCATCGGCATCGTCGACACCCAGCACCGAATCGCCGACATCGCCTTCGGCCACTTCGGGCGGTGACATCATCGCGCTCTTGATTTCCATGAGCGTGGCGGCCATGACCAGAAATTCACCGGCCAGATTGATATCCAGATGGCGAATCGAGCGCACATGACGCAGATACTGCTCGGTGATATGCGCGATGGGAATGTCGTGGATGTCGATCTCATCCCGCTTGATCAGATACAGCAGAAGATCGAGCGGACCGTGGTAAATATCGAGATCGACACGATAATCAAGCATGGCGTCCCTGCCGTGTGGAGACCTGCCGCCATCCAGCGGCTTGTATTTGTCATCGCCTCCGGGCCGGATGATAATGCCCCCGGCCCCGATTGCCCAGAGAACCCGGCATCTGCATGAATACACCGCCGACACCGCCCAAAGCCCCCATCGACGCCAAATCGTTTGCTGCGGGCGTGCTGCGCGCCGAGGCCGAGGCTGTCCTCAATGCGGTGCAGCATCTGGATGAAGCCTTCGACCGGGCGGTCACACGCATCGTCGAGCGCGCCGAAGCCGGCGGCACGGTGATCTGCGGCGGTCTGGGCAAGAGCGGTCTGATCGCCCAAAAGATCAGCGCCACGCTCGCCTCGACCGGCACCCCCAGCCATTTTCTGCACCCGACCGAAGCCATGCACGGCGACTTGGGCCGCGTGCGAGCCGGTGATGTGCTGCTGCTGCTGAGCTACAGCGGCACCGGCGATGAAGTCCTCGCGCTCGCCGCCATCGCCCGACAAGACGGTGTGCCGGTGCTCGCGATCACCGGACGACTCGACAATCATCTGGCACGTCTGGCCGACGCCGCTCTGGGCATCGGCGACGTGACCGAAGCCTGCCCGCACAATCTCGCGCCCACCGCCTCCACCACGGCGATGCTGGCTCTCGGCGATGCGCTCGCGCTGGCCGTGAGCCGCGCCCGGGGTTTCAGCGCCGAAGACTTCGCCAAGCGCCATCCCGGCGGCGATCTGGGCCGACAGATGACGCCGCTGCTCGATGTGCTGCGCTTCCGCGCCAACGACAATCTACCGCTGCTGCGCGACAACCAACCGATCGGCGATGCACTCTCGCAAGCGGCCGGACCAGGCCGACGCGCCGGTGCCGTGCTGCTTGTCGATGAAGCCGGCCGGCTCACCGGCATCTTCACCGACGGCGATCTGCGCCGCCTGCTGATCACCGAAGGTCCCGCCGCGCTGCAGCGCCCCGCCCATGAAGTGATGACGCGCCAGCCCAAACACTTGCGCGACGATGCGCTGGTGCGCGATGCCGTGCAGTCGGTGCGTGAACTGCGTGTCGACGAACTGCCGGTGGTCGATGCCGACGGCAAACCCGTGGGACTGGTCGACGTCCAGGATCTGATCGCACTCAAAGTCATCGAGAACACCTCTTGAGTTCAGCCGTGCCCGAAATCGATCTACTGCTGCTCGATGTGGATGGCATCCTCACCGACGGATCGATCCTCGTGACCTCGAATGGTGATGAGATGAAGCGATTTCATGTGCGCGACGGCGCGGGCATCGTCGCCTGGCGCAACGCCGGCAAACAGATCGGCGTCATCACCGGACGCCCCAGCCCGATCACCACGATTCGACTGAAGGAACTGGGCGTCGAACTGATCGAACAGTGCGGCGCCATGCAAAAAGCCGAAGCCTATGCGCGACTGCGCGAGCGAGCCGACGTGCCCGATGCGCGCGTGGCCTACATGGGTGATGACCTGGCCGATCTGCCCGTGCTGCGCCGCGTGGGTTATGCGATGACCGTGCCTGACGCCGCCATCGACGTTTTGAAAGCGGCGCGTTTCGTCACCGAGCGCCCGGGCGGCCGCGGCGCCGTGCGCGAAGCCATCGAACATTTATTGCGCGGCATGAATCTCTGGGACGGCGTGCTCGCGAGGTATCAGCTGTGAATCCGGAACGGCGCAACCGCATCCTGATTGTGATCGGCGGCACACTCGCCGTGTTTGCGCTGATCTGGCTGGTCAGTGCCGACGTCGCGCCAACCGAAGAATCCTCTGACCGCAGTCATGCCGGCAAAATCGATGCTGCGCCGCCGCGCCCCACCGAAGACGATCTGCGCGGTGTGATCAAGTCGCCCATCGCCGGAACCAGCTCGCCCGGGCATTACCAGCGGGCGGATCCCGACGGCAATCTCAAGCAGGAATTTCTCTGGAAGCGCATGACCCCGCAGGCCGACGGCGTGATCGACGCCATCTGCCCCGTCGCACGCACCTACCTGAGCCCCACGCGCGTGATTGCGCTGCGCAGCCAGACCGGCAAACTGCTTGCGCCCAACAACACGCCGCAGGCCGGCCGCTTCATCGGCGATGTGGTGATCACGATTTTTCAGGGCCAACCCGGCACACCACTGACCTCTCCGACCAATCCAAAGACCGCGTCGTCAAACTCAAGCTCCAAGAAGCCAACTTCGACGCCACACTCGGCGAAGTGCGATCCGACGGCGAACTTGAACTGCTCACGCCATCCACACGCCAGGTCAAGTTTCGCGGACGCGGCCTGCGCCTGGTCTACAACGAACCGCAGTCGCGCATCGAATATCTCGAAATTCCTGCGGGCCACTCGATGCGATATAACCCGCGCACGGCAGCCCCATCTGGTGCGCCGCGCCCGAACGTGCCGACACCCCAACCTTCGGCCAAACCGTCAACGCCACCTGCGACCGGTGCGGCTGCCGCACCCGCCCCTGAAACCGATCTCTACTACCGCGCTAAATTCGATGGCGACGTGCGCGTGGTCAGCCAGGGGCGCACCATCGAAGCGCAACAACTCGAAGTGTTCTTCACCTTCAGTGGTCCGAATACTCCGGCAGCGGTCACCGCACGCCGATCCCCCGCCGGGTTTGAAGCCTTGGCGCTTTCGGGCCTGATGCGCGTGCTGCCGATGCTGGTGGCCCAGGTGGATGCATCCTGCACCACGACACCCATTCCCGCGCAAGATACGGATGACTTGCGCTTTTCGGATCGCGATGTGATTCTGACCTGGTCCGGGCCGCTGGTGATGGAACCGCTGCCGCGCCGACCTGAACCGATGATCGGACCCGATGATTTGTTCGCGCGATTCGAGGGCACACCCGATCAACCCGGTGCGCGTGACGGTGGCGGGCGCTGATGCCAAAACACCCGATTCGCGACTGACCTGCGAACGCCTCGAATTCCACGACAAACCCCAAACGCTTACCGCCGTGGGCGCACCGCAACGCCCCATCGTGATTCAATCGGCCACCAGCGGCACGGTCGAAGCGCCGGGATTCTGGCTGCAGCTCGACAAACAGACCGGGCGTCTGACCGGCCCCGGTCGTCTTGTGCGCCAAATCGAACGCGCTGCCGAAGCCAAAGCCGACACACCGGCGATCGAATCGCGCATCGAATGGACCGAAGGCGTCGACCTGGATCTCAGCGCCGCGCCCGAGGGTACCGCCAAAGATGGCTTCACCGCATTGGGCGGCTTGCGTCACGCCGTGTTCCGAGGCGACATTCATGTGGTGGATCCGCAATTCTCTCTGGCCAGCGATCAACTTGCCGCCACTTTCACGCGCACACCGCAACAACCTCAAAGCCAATTGCAACACATCGATGCTCTAGGTTCGGTGCGCGTGACCATGGCGCAGGGCGGCGCCATCGATGCCGCCAAATTACGCATCGAGACGCGCGCCGCTGAAGACGGACGCCTGCGTCCCGACCGACTGACTGCCGAAGGCGATGTCATGCTGCGCGATGCTCGCCAATCCATGAAAGCGCAGCACATCGAAGCCGTGTTTATTGAACGACTCGTCACCCCTTCTCCTGAAAAACCGGATGCGGCGAAGCCGATCGATCTCAAAGCGCCGAAGCCTGAGCCCAAACCCCATCTCGAAATCCAAACCGTGCATGCCGAAAAATCGGTGCAACTCGGACTGAATGACGGCACGCTGGTCAGCGGCGATGTACTCGACGCCAACATGCTCGCCGGCAGCGCCACGGTGAGCGGCAAGCCGGCGACGGTGACCCGTCCGGGCGAAGCGGGAGCCCCGCCAGCCGCGGTCTTGAGCATCGATACGCTCAACTTGTTCAATCATGGCAAACAGGCCACGGCCATCGGTCCCGGCAGTTTTACGCATCGCGAATCGACTGCCAAAGGTGCCACAGCACGCCAGACCGTGGTGAAGTGGCAACAGCGCATGCGATTCGAAGACGACGCCGACACCATCGAAGTCTTCGGCAGCGTGGAAGCCGTCACCGAAGAAGACGCTCTGACACAAAGCCGCCTGAGCGCCGACCAGATGAAACTCGAACTCGCGGCGGATCCGCAGCCCAAACCCGCCGAGGCCGCAAAGCCGGCACCGAAACTTGCGCCCGCCAAAGAAGCGACTCCACCCATCCAGGCCGCGCGCGATCTCTGAAGCGCATGATCGCACGCGACAATGTCATTCTACTCACCACCCGCTGGCCGGATGCCAAACGCGATCGCGTGATTTCGCGCATGCGCATTGCCGGTGACGAACTGGTCTACCGCGACAAAGAAGGCCTCGCGAGTATCGACGGCCCAGGCACACTGCTGGTCGAAGATTATCGCGCACAGGCCGACGCCAAGCCGGTCGACAAAAAGGGCGTACCGTTTGCCGGCGATGGCGCCACGGCATTTTCGTGGCTGCGCCGCATGAGTCTTCAGCAGCAGCGCGACAAAGGCACTTCGGTCGCCAGTCTCGAAGGCACGGTGTACATGAAGCATCAGGGCACCGGTCGTGATGAAACAGTCGAGATGAAAGCCGATCGCCTCGAAGCCACATTTCAGGCCGCTGCTGCAGAACCCGTGCCCGCTCCTGAAAAAGCCGATCCTGCAGACCCTGTGCGCATCGACCGCGTCCTCGCCACCGGTGGAATCGATCTGCGTCTCACGCGCCCCGGCCCCGAAGGCCAACGCGCCATCACCGCCGATCGCCTGGAATACGATGCCAAAGAACACACCATCCTCCTGACCGCGCTGCCGGATCGGCGCGTACTCGTGGAGGATCCCCAGCGTCCCAAACCGCTGCGTTCAGGTGCCATCCTCTGGCGTCTGAATACCGATGAACTGGAATTGCGCGAACCGAATTTCTGATCATCGAACGCCTTTCGTCCATTGGGCGTATGATCGTTCCCGCGTTTCGAAACCCCGGAAGCGACTCCATCATGCGATTCGTTTTTCTCATTGCTTGTTTCGGTGTGACCGCATCATGGATGCTGGTGTCATGCGCTGAATCGCCTGCCCCGGCCCCCTCCGCCCCAACCGCACCCACTGCCAAGGAAGACCCCATGTCTGCCGCCGAACCTGTGACCGGCAATCTGCTCGGCCGTGAAACCAGCCCGTATCTTCTGCAACATGCCGACAATCCTGTGCACTGGATGCCCTGGGGCGATGCCGCATTTGAAAAGGCTCGTACGGAAGACAAACCGGTTTTTCTTTCGTTGGGTTATTCCACCTGCCACTGGTGCCACGTGATGGCGCACGAATCTTTTGAAGATGAAGCCGTCGCCGCCATTCTCAATGCGCATTTCGTCTGCATCAAAGTCGACCGCGAAGAATTGCCGGACGTGGATGAACTTTACATGCGCGCCACCAGCGCCTTCACCGGTCGCGGCGGCTGGCCGAATTCAGTCTGGCTCACCGCCGATCGCAAACCCTGGTTCGCCGGCACCTATTTCCCGAAGGAAGATCGCGGCGGCCGACCGGGTTTCAAAACCATTTTGCTCAAACTGGCCGACGGCTGGAAAAACCAGCGTGACCAGATCAACACGCAGGCCGAACGCTTCGCCGAAGTGCTTGCCGACGCCTCGTCGCCCGACCGCGCCGCAGTGCCGCTGAGTCTCAGTGCGGTCGATCGTGCCATCCGCACCCTCCGAAACGGATACGACGCCAAATACGGCGGCTTCGGCGGCGCCCCGAAATTTCCACCGCATGGCGCGTTGGCTTTAATGGCCGAGCGCCAGTCGGCCGCACAAGACCTGACGGCACTCGACGTCATCAGTCACACACTCGACGCCATGGCCGCAGGCGGCTTGCACGATCATGTCGGCGGCGGTTTTCATCGGTATTCCACCGACGCCAAATGGCTGCTGCCGCACTTCGAAAAAATGCTTTATGACAATGCGCAGTTGATCCGGGCTTACACCGCCGGACATCGCCTGACAGGTTACGACGACTACACGCGCGTGGTGCAACGCGCCTTTGTCTGGCTCGAACGCGAGATGACCGATCCTGCCGGCGGTTTTTATTCGGCGCTTGATGCCGATTCTGATGGTGAAGAGGGCAAGTTCTACGTCTGGACCACCGCCGAACTCAAAGCATCGCTCGGCGAAGAAGACGGCGATCTGATCGCGAAGATCTACAGCGCCACCGAGGAAGGCAACTTTCACGACGAAGCCAGCGGCATGCGCACCGGCGCGAACATCCTTCACTTGAACCGTCTGGTCGAAGACTGGGCCGAAGAATTGAAAACCGACGCCGATGTCCTGCGCAAGCGCGTCGACCAAGCCCTTGAAACCCTCCGCGCCGATCGCGAAAAACGCGTGCGCCCGCATCTCGATGACAAAGTCCTCACGTCATGGAACGGCCTGATGATCGGCGCCTTGTCCCGCGCCGGCACGCACTTCAAGCAACCGTCCTACACGGCTGCTGCCCAAAAGGCTGCGGAATTCATCGAATCTCAGATGCGCACCAAAGCCGGTCGATTGATGCGCACCTGGCGCGATGGCAAAGCAAAACTGCCCGGCTATCTCGATGATTACGCCTACTGCATTGACGGTTTTCTCGAGTTGCATGCCGCCACACAAGACAAGCGTTGGCTGGCCACGGCACAGCAATTGACCGACCTCATGATTGAGGATTTTTACGATGACGAGGCCGGTGGATTTTTTTACACCAGCCGACATCACGACGCGCTGCTCGGTCGATCCAAAGGCCTGACCGGTGGCGGCAATCTGCCCACGCCCAACGGCGTGGCCGCACAAGCGCTGATTCGACTCTCAACACTGACCAAAGACAAACGCTACGCCGAATACGCCGTCGGCACGCTGCGTGCCACCAGCGGCTTGATCAGCTCCAACCCGCACAGTACCGAAGCCTTACTCGTGGCACTCGAACAGTTCGGCCGGGCCAAAGAATCGAATACGCTACCGGCCGACCTGGTGCTGGCACCTGTCTCGAACTCCAAGGCCGATGCGCACGTCCGGCTCGAACCAGTCACCGTCGAAGTTTTTGCCGAGGCACTGACCGTCAAACCCGGCGACACGGTGCGCGTGGCGGTGCGCATCACCACCGATCCGAACTGGCATGTGTATGCCCATCAACCGGGCAGTCCGAATCTGATTCCCACCAAAATCGAACCGGTCTTTGATGTCAGCAGCGCCCCGATCGAACTGGGGGCCATCACGTATCCCGCAGGCAACGCTCATACCGACCCGGTACTCAACCAGACCATTCATACCTATGAAGGGGCCACCACCCTTCTGGTGCCGGTCACCATCAAGGCCGATGCGCCTCTCGGCGAAACCCCGCTGTCACTGCGCATTCACACTCAGGCGTGCGATGACAAAGTCTGCCTCGGCCCTGAACGACACGAATTGACGATCAAACTCATCGTGGACCCGAATGCGACACCGGAAAAACGACACCCGGAAGCGTTCGCCCCCTGACTGACACAAAGCAATCCCACGCCCAGTTGACACACTTCCACCCGGTCGTCGATCATCTGGCCTTCAATGCTGTCCAAACTTCCAAGATGGATCTGGATCGGCGGCGGCTTCCTGGCCTGCCTTGCGGGCATGGTGAATGTGATCGCCCTGCTCGGACTTCAGCACCAGGCCGTGTCACATGTGACCGGCAATTCCTCGCAATTGAGCGTCAGTCTGGTGACGAAGAATTACCCGATGGCGCTTCATGTGTTCTGCGTCATCGGCGCTTTTTTCATCGGATCAGCACTGAGCGGCATGATCGTGCGCGACAGTGCTCTGCACTTCGGCCAGAGTTACGGCGTGGCGCTGATCCTCGAAAGCCTTCTACTCGCCATCGCCATTCCGTTTCTGAATCGTCATTCGAATGCCGGTGACTATCTGGCCAGCGCCGCATGCGGTCTCCAGAATGCCATGGCCACCAATTACAGCGGCGCGGTCATCCGAACCACACACATGACGGGGATCGTCACAGACCTGGGGATTGAGGCGGGACGCTTCCTGATGGGGATGGGACTGGATCTGAAAAAGATCCGCCTGTTGGGCATGATTTTTTCGGGCTTTCTGATCGGCTCCGCCTTGGGCGCCCTTGGATTCGATCGGTTCGGATACAACACGCTGGCTATACCAGCCGCCCTGTGCGGCATTTCAGGCCTGATGTATGTCGTCGTCCGAAAGCGGCATCTGAATCATCACTCTGGGTCGGCACTCTGATCCCCACGACCCCGACACCGGGATTGTTCGCATGCTGCGGCATTCGCTAAACTTCCGAGCTTGCTTTCAGGAGGTTAAGCATGCGCTGGTCCAAAACCCTGATTCCGACAATGCGACAGACACCGGCCGAAGCCGTGGTGCCTTCTCACCAATGGATGCTCCGCGCCGGCTATATCCAGCAGGTGGCCTCCGGCGCTTACACCTATCTGCCCCTGGGATGGCGCGTGCTGCGCAAGGTCACCGAGATCATCCGACAGGAAATGGATCGCGCCGGCGCCGCCGAAGTGTTCATGCCCACACTGCAACCGCTCGACTGGTGGGAGCAGACCGGCCGGCGCGCCGCCTACGGCGAAAACCTCTTCGTCGTCACCGACCGCCACGGTCGCGAGCAGGCCCTCGGGCCGACCCACGAAGAAGTGGTCACGATGCTCGTGAAGAACGCGATCAACAGCTACCGCCAACTGCCGCTGATTCTCTATCAGATTCAGACCAAGTTCCGCGACGAGTTCCGCCCGCGTTTCGGCGTGCTGCGCAGTCGCGAATTCCAGATGAAGGATGCGTACTCATTCCACCTGGACATGCAGACGCTTGACGAAGCCTACGAAACGATGCGCGTGGCCTACCGCAACATCTTTGCGCGCTGCGGCCTGACCTGCGTCGAAGTCGAGGCCGAAGCCGGCCCCATCGGCGGCAATGCCAGCCACGAATTCATGATTCCCTCGCCCACCGGCGAAGACGTCATCCTCGCCTCGGACAAAGGCAACTACGCTGCCAATGTCGAGAAGTGTGAAACCGGCACACGGGCACATGACCTGAGCGGATCGCCCACCGGTGATCTTTCTGTGGTCAACACACCCGACTGCTCAAGCATTCAAGATTTATGCGCGAACTGGAAAAAATTTGACGGTGGAAAACTTAAACCGCAAAACTGCCTTAAGACACTCGTATTTAGCGGCCCGACTAAATCTACCGTGCCCGGCATGCCTGAATACAAATGGGTCTTAGTAGTTGTCCGCGGAGACCACGAGATCAATGAAGCTAAGGTTCGGGCCCTTTGCGGTAAAAATGTTACAGTTGCCATTGAATCCGAAGCCCGCGACGCCGGCTTTGAAATCGGATTTGTTGGCCCGCATATTGCTGACACACGCTCGGACACATGGATTGTGATCGACCCTGATGCCGCACAACCCAATTTCTGGGTCACCGGTGCCAACACTCCAAACCAGCACGTCCGACATTTCAACTGGCAACGCGACCTATTCAAAGGAAGAGAAGGCACGCTACAAGCTCCTTTCGGACACACGGTCGCCGACATCCGCAACGCTGCCGAAGGCGATCCCTCGCCGAAAAACGACGGCGGCATTCTTCAAGCTTCCAAAGGCATCGAAGTCGGCCACGTGTTCAAACTCGGGCGCAAATACTCCGAAGCACTGAACCTGAACGTGCTCGATGAAAACCAGTCCGAACAAAGCTTGATCATGGGCTGCTACGGCATCGGCGTGAACCGCATTGTGGCCGCTGCGATTGAATCCACGACCGGCCACGACGACGGCGGCATTCTCTGGCCGATCGCCATCGCGCCCTATCAAGTGGTGCTGACGCCGGTGAAATACGAAGGCCGCATGAAAGACGTCGCCGACCAGCTCTATCAGACACTGACCGCCGCCGGCGTGGAAGTGCTGCTCGATGACCGCGACGAACGCCCCGGCGTGAAATTCAAAGACGCCGATCTGATCGGTATCCCGCTGCGCATCACCGTCGGCGACAAAGGTCTCGACAAGGGTGTGGTGGAATTCAAACGCCGAACAGCCGACCAGGCTGAAGACGTTTCGCCCGACGCCATTCTTGATCGCGTGAAAAGTTTTTTAGCCAATCCCGTTTAAGCCTATACTGTGAACGCGAAACCGTTCGCAGGAGTACGCCATGTCCGAAGCCGATTCCGGCATCGATTTTCTGACGCAACGCGGCTATTCAGCGCCGCGCGTGACCCAGTTCGGTGTTTTTCTTCACAACAAAGTCGGCAAGCTCCACGAACTGGTGGAGATCTTCAGCGGTCGACCGATCCGAATTGCGGCACTCGCCGTCAACGAAGCATCAGATCATGCCGTCGTGCGACTGGTCACCAGCGATGCGGCAAAAACGCGACTGCTGCTCGACGAACATGATTTCCCATTCACCCAGGTGGATATTCTCGTCGTCGAGCTGGGCAAACACCGACTCGCCCACCTGTGCCTCACACTGCTCGGTGCCGAACTGAGCATCTATTACGCCTACCCCCTGCTGCTATCGCCTCACGGCAGCCCCACCATGGCCATCCACACCGACGATCAGGTTCTCGCCGGGCAGATCCTGCTCCGAAAAGGCTACAACCTGCTCGGCGAAAAAGAACTGCGCGCCGCCTTCGAGTGATTCGATTTCTTGATTGAGAGTTCCGCCGTTGCCCATCCGCATCATTGCGCTCGGGATCCTTGCTTCCACACTCTCGGCGTGGGCGCAGCCCGTACTCGAAACCGACCCACAGGCTTCGTTTGAATTCCCACCGATTCATTACGACACCGCCCCGCTCAACACGCCCGTCACACGCCTTCAAAATCAGCTTGAAACCGGCGCGCAATCGCTGCCGAAATCTGATCGTTGGGGCTATCTGCTCTCGGTACTGCGCAGCCTCGACATTCATGTCGACTCGCAGACACTGGTCTTTTCAAAGACCAGTTTTCAGAATGATTTCATCACACCGCAGACACCGCGCGCGGTGTACTTCAATGACCACAGCGCCGTGGGATGGACACAAGGCGGTGAAGAACTCGAAATCTCATCGCTTGATCCGCATCAGGGTGTGATCTTTTACACGCTTAACCAGCACGCCGCCGCACCGCACTTCGTGCGCAACAACCGGGACTGCCTGCGCTGCCATTCCAACTTCCGCACCCAGGGCGTACCCGGCCTCGTGGTGCGTTCCATCGGTACGCTGGCCGATGGCTCACCGGTCGAGGTGGAACACAATGTCGTGGCCGATCATGCCGTGCCCATCACCGATCGCTGGGGCGGCTGGTACGTCAGCGGCACTTACGGCGGCCAACCCCATTGGGGCAACGCGGCCCGACCGCAAACCATCCCTTTCGAACAGCGTGTGGATCGAAAAAGCCTCGATACGCTTTTGAATGTCAGGCCCTATGCCAGTGCACACAGCGATATCGTCGCGCTCGCCGTCCTCGAACATCAATGCCAGATGACCAATCTGATCGTGCGCGCCAATTTCATGACGCGTCTGCTGCTGGCCCGCCAACAGGAACTCAACCAACTCAACAATCACCCTGAAGACCACATCGACACACGCACGCAGCACAAAATCGACCGTCATGCCGAAGCTCTGGTGCGCTACATGCTTTTTGCGGATGAAGCCCCGCTCAAGGCGCCGTTGATCGGCACCAGCGGATTCACGCAGCGATTCACCGGGCGCGATCCGAAAGATGCGCAAGACAGAACCCTCTACGCGCTCGACCTGAACCAGCGTCTGCTGCAATACCCCTGCAGCTTCATGATTTATTCCGAAGCCTTCAACGGCCTGCCCAAGGCAGTGAACCGGCGTATTTTCGAACGCCTGCATGAAATCCTGACCGCCGACTCAAGCCCTGATGATTATCCATCTCTGCGCGATTCGGATCGTGCGGCCATCCACCAGATCCTCAAAGCCACGCATCCTCATCTGCCTGCAAACTGGTGAAATTCACTCACCGACCGGGCGCATATACAACTCCATCGCCAGACCCAGTTGGCGCCCCACCGCCAGATAACCTGCCACATCACTGCCGGGTGCATTCCACGATGTTTCAAGCGTCACCGCCACCACACGTTCATGCGTGTGCGCGTGAACCCAGTTCTTGCTGATGCGCTGCCAGTTTTTCGGATCGTATGCCTTCCCCGAAGCGCGGGTCTGCGGCGTAAACACCAGTGGGCCGGTCATTTCGGTCTGCGTGCACTCGACCCATCTTTTCAAATGGCGCCGACCTGTTTCAGAAAGATCTTCCGGCGGCACCGTGTAATAAAACGGCTGCTGATCATTCGGACCCGGATTGTGCAGATCCATGAACATCACCAGACGCCCCGCCTGATTCAAGGCAAGCATCTGTTTTTGCGCCGCATCGACCGCAGGCCAGTGCGGCATGTCGGACCAATCGCGATTGTGATCCTGCGGCACGCGCTCCTTGCCCCCATTGCCCGTCGCGACACCATCCACATCCATGATCGGCACATACAAGACTTCGACCGACCGGCGCAATTGAATCGCTCGCGGATCTTCACCCATCAACCATTCAATGAATCCACGACCGACCCAGCTCGAACCGGCCTCCCACGCATGCCGGCGCGCCTGAATCCAGATGGCCGGACGATCCGCCTCTTCGCCTTCCCTCACGCGCAAAGCTGGCACCGGCCGATTGCCACGCGTCTGCGCCAAAACAAATGCCGTCGCATGCGGCGACATCGCCATGCGATCCACCAGCGCCTGGGCATCCGAGGGCACGAATGCCGGTCCCCATGCCACGCGCACCTGCGGGGTTTTGGGCGTCAGCGCCCAGCGCCGCACTTTGCCGTCTTGAACCGCAGGCTCCGTGCGCAACCAGGTCGCGCCACTATCTTCGGAATACGAAGCCCGATGCGGCATGGCCCATGTGGCCGCCAACACACCGCCCGATGAACGGCGCATCGACGCGCCATCCAGTTCGAGATGCAACACTTCACCGGGCGTCACACCCTGAAGCTCGAACATCCACCAGCAGGGCCATCCCTGTTTGGGATCCCCCCCGGGCGCAAATCGAACCCGGCGAGCCTGCTCATCCAGTTCGATCACCTGAACCGAAGCCCCTTCGAACTGACTGTCGACGCGCCATGCTGCACCGACAGACTGCGCCAGAACCGTCACAAGCAGTGAAGCAACCAAACGTTGTGCGATCATGCGAACCTCCTGCCTTCCATTGCCATCGCGCCACCACAGCACCGATCTTTCTTTAAAGATCGTGATGTCGTCGAAATTGGACACTGCATGAATTGCTTTTATGGAACAAAAGCCGCGTAAATCGCGCGAACAGCCATTTCGAACTGCGTGACCGACACGCCCACGATGATGTTCAATTCGCCTGATCCCTGATCGATCATGCGGACATTCACACCCGCGCCCGACAGCGCCCCGAACAACCGACCGGACATGCCCGGGGTGTGCATCATGCCGCGCCCCACCGTTGCGATGAGCGCGATATCCGTAAAGACTTCCAGCCGATCCGGCTTGCATTCCACACGGATGTCTTCAAGCATCGCGTCGAGCTTGTCTTCGAGCTGATTGTCCGCGATGACCAGACTGATCGTGTCGATTCCCGAAGGCATGTGTTCGAAACTCACACCGTGATTTTCGAGCACGCTGAGCATTTTGCGCGCAAAGCCGATTTCGGAGTTCATCAACGTCTTTTCGATGCCGATGACCGTAAATCCCTTGCGCCCGGCAATGCCGGTGATCGAACCGGTATGCGGCAGCGACCCGGTGATTTCACCGATGATCAGCGTGCCCTCATCCTTCGACCGATTCGTATTGCGAATCTGCACCGGGATGCCCGCTTCGCGCACAGGGAAAATCGCCTCGTCATGCAGCACCGTGGCGCCCATGTAGGCCAGTTCTCGCAATTCGCGATACGTCACCACCGAAATGGTTTTCGGATTGTCGACGATGCGCGGGTCGGTCATCAGCAGGCCCGAGACATCGGTCCAATTTTCGTAGACATCCGCCTTCACGCCGCGTGCCACGATCGCGCCGGAGATATCCGACCCGCCGCGTGAGAACGTTTTGATCGTGCCATCGGGCATCGCCCCGTAAAAACCGGGCACCACCGCGCGATCCAGTGATCGCAAGCGCTGCGCCATTAATTGATGCGTTTCTTTGGGCTGATATCGCCCGCGCGCATCAAATCGCACGACTTCTGCCGCGTCCACGTATTCCGCTCCGAGCAGAGCGGCCACGATCAGACCGTTGATCGCCTCGCCCCGACTGGCGGCATAATCCGCTCCCGCACCACCAGCGATCTTCTGTTTCACTTCCTCCAGATGTGGTTCGAGATCCAGCGCCAATCCGAGATCTTTCACGATGGTGCGATAGCGATCAGCGATCAGACCGAAGATCTGATCAAACCCCACGCTCTGCCGCGCATGCTCATGGCAAAGGTACAGAAGATCCGTGACTTTCTGATCGTCTTTGGATCGCTTGCCGGGCGCAGACGGCACGACATAACGCCGCGCCGGATCGGCATCGATGATCGCCTTCACCTTCAACAATTGCTCGGCATCGGCCACGCTTGTGCCGCCGAACTTGCACACCTTCACGCCCATCGCAGAACTCCCGCCTCTGATATTGCCCGCTGCCCATTCAGGCAAAGACGAATATTGTAGCGGGTTCAATCCCGAGGTTGTTCGATCCGGCAGGCCCCAGAATCGTCACAGGTTTTACCCAGGCGCTGGCGATTTCTGGCCACCAGACCATAGGCCAGGCGGGATAGACCGCACAGGCCCGGCACGCGGTAAAGCCATGCCCATCGCCGCCAGCCGCGCAGATGTCTGGCAATGCCGTAGACCGCGTCGGCACCGACATGAATCGCACCATCGGCTTCGATCAGGCGCATCCCGGTATTGAAATTTGATGTGGCCAGCACCGGAAACCGTTCATCCAGACCGGGCGTCTGCCGCGGTACGAATTCAAAAGCACCACGATCATCCCGCGTCTGCATCTTGGCGACCTGCTTGCGGCAGAACGGACAATCGCCGTCGTAGATCACGGTCCCTGCAGGCTGATGCGTTGTGCTGGACATCACTGGATTGTAGGGCAAATCGAATGGGCCCCGGCGAAACGGGCCTACGCAGGATCACAGACTACGCATCCGATGCCGCAGGTGTGCCGCCCTGAGCCAAACGCCATTGGCGCGGCGTGGTCCCCGTGAAACGCTGGAACACAATGTTCATGCGCTTCACATCCGGAAAACCGCATTCGGAGGCTACCTGCCCCAGTTTTTTGTGCGACGGATCGAGCAGTAACTTTTTCGCCCGTTCCACGCGCACCGAAGAGATGTATTCGTAGGGTGTGCGACCGACGAATTCCTTGAAACCGTGCTCCAGCCAGCGACGTGACATCGGCACATGTTCGAGGACCGATTCGACCCCGATGAGTTTGTCGGCATTCTGGCGGATATACCGCACCGCTTCGGCAATGCGCGTGTCTTCAATGGCCAGCACGTCGGTGCTTTTGCGCTTCACAAGACCATCGGGCGCAATCAGGATCGGATCGGCCGGCGGCTTTTCGCCGCGCAACATGCGATCCAACAAGGCCGCCGCTTCCCATCCGGCCTTCGGACCGTTGCGCGAAATACTCGTGAGCGTGGGATCCGAAAATTCGCAGGCCAGTTGATCGTTGTCGACACCAATGACCGCCACGTCATCGGGCACGCGCAGTCCCACACGTCGGCAGGCTTCGATCAACATGCCGGCTCGCGCATCACTGCAGGCCAGCACACCCACGGGCGGCTTCAAGGATTTCAACCACGCCTGAAGTTCTTCATGACCCGAGGCCAGTGCGCCGCGCGCGTTGCGTGACGTCAAAACCTCATGCACCGAGCAGGTGTGTCCTGCCGCTGAAATCGGCTGTATGAAACCCGCTTCGCGCTGCTGCGAATACCAGACGCCGCCTTTGAGTCCGTAGTAACCGAAGCGCCGAAAGCCGCGCTCCAGCAGATGTTCGGCCGCGAGACGGCCCACCGCCTGATTATCAATGGTGACACAGGGCAGACCGGCCTCTGCCGGATCGAGTGCCCGAAATATTCACCACCGGGATCGACAGATCGGCCACCAGACGCGCATCGGCCTTGTGGTAGATCGCGGCAAAAACCCCGTCGCCTTCCCACCCCTGCAGTTTCTGAATTGGGGTCATGTAGGTTTCGGGATTCATCGCAAACGTCCAGTCGGTCCGCTTGCGTGCGTATTCCACAATGCCGCCCATCAAACCGGCATAGCGGTAGACATCGATCGGAAACGCGAAGGCAATCTGGCGATGTGGTGTGTCGGTCATGGCGTTGCTCAATGCCCCTTCCGAGTGCGCAATTCGAGCGGGATCATAGCCGATCCCGCAGAAGATCGCACTCCAAAACATGCGCAAGCCGGAATATTACAGCCCGATTTGCGCGGAGCCAGCCCCGCCGGATCACGGTTTACAGGATCCCGTATCGCGGGGGAGCCCCGATTTCCATCCGGCCAGAGCCCCATTTCAATGGAGGCATCCACCACGCTTCATGCTTCGGCCTTGGAGCTGACACGAAGGGAGACCTCTGTGACCACACTCAAACGCCTAATGTGCCTGCTGATCATCGGAGCCCTGACAGGCGGCGCATGGGCAGATATCGTCAAAACCAACGACGGCCGCCGATTCGAAGGGAAAATCCTTGAGACCCCCGGCGACGAGGCGAACCTTAAACTCGACACCATGATCACCGGCATCCGCGTGACGCTGCGCTTGCCGCACGCACAGATTGCCGAAGTGAAGCGACAGGATGTGCCGGCGGGATTTTTCTCTCAGCGCCCCAAAGAGATCGAATCTTCCAAACGCATCACCGCTTCTTCTGAAAAAGCCGTGCTGTATCTGGATATTCCGATCAAAGGCGCGTTCGGCAAAGACATCCTGGCCGAGGGCGTGGCCAGAGCCCTGATGCATGCTCTGCGCAGCTCCATCAAACATGTGGTCTTCACCATCGACAGTCCCGGCGGTGACTACGGCGAAGCCGCCGCCATCTTCAAACTGCTCGAACGCTATGACAGCCGCCTCACTTACCACGCCATCGTCAAGGATGCGATGGGCGAATCGCTGCTGATCACTTCATGGTGCCGCACGATTCACATGCTCCCCGGCGCTCGAATCGGCGCGCGCCCGGACGGCAAACCGCTTGAAGGCATCAGTCCCGTCCGACTGGCCGAAACCGCTTTTGCGCATGGCCAACCCGGCGAAGTGATCGGCGCCATGGCCGAGCCGGCACGCACACTGGTGGTCTGGCTTGAATCCGGCGACCGGATCTACATGGCACCCACCGCGCCGAAACATGTTTCGCCCGATGCCATCCTGCTCAGCGACACCGATGGCAAGCCCCTGACGCTTTCCACACGCGAAGCTGAAAAAATCGGTCTTGCCCAGCGCTTTGTCGGCGATGCCGACGATCTGGGCGTCGCACTGAAGCAGGAGGGTTGGGCCATGGAGAGCGATTACGGCTCTCGCTCCATGGAAGCCGCACTGCAATCCCGCGAAGAAACCGCGAAATCCATCGGCGGCAATGAAACTTCTTATGCCTACGAAGTTCAGAGCAACACGCAGCAGCGCACCGCCACGCAACAACAGATTCGCGAAGCCCTCGACGAAGCCAAGCACTGGGATCCTGAGCGCGGCAAGTATGTGCGCATGAACTGGCTGGATCCGAATTTTACCAAAGCCGGTCGCAAGACATGGCAATCGCGCACCGACCTTTCGATTCGCGCCCTGATCCGTGCTCGCGAATCGGTCCAGGCGATGAAAGCCCTCGAAACCGATGCTCGAAAACTCAATCTGGAACCCATCGCAAGTGATCGCGATCTGGACAAGACGCGCCAGGACATCAATCTTCAGATCAAGGTTCTGGCCGATCAGCGCGATCGCAAATCATTCTGAACGACACCCTTGTTCAAAAGGAACAACGGCCATGAAAACGTATCCTTCCATCATCGCCGGCATCGCCATGGGTGTGATGATCCTGACCCTGGCCGCCTGCTTGGATCGAGAAACCGCCAAACCTCAAAAGGCCGCCCATGCCGAGGACAACCAAGGCGCCAAGCGCGTGATGGCCCAAAAGCTGGTTTACGCGCAAATGCTCTTGGGGGGCATCGCCCGAGAAGACTTCGATACCGTGCGCAGCAGCGCCGACGCCCTGCTGGCCCTAAGCCGCGAAGCCGACTGGCAGGTCCGCCAGACACTGACTTACAACCTGCTCAGCACGGAATTTCGACGGATTGCACGCGATCTTTCCGAACATGCCGTCGATAAGGATCTGGATTCCATCTTCACCAACTACGTTCAGCTCACGCAGACCTGCATCGAATGCCACAAGCACATGCGCACGCCCGATGGTGCCCTGAAGGCTGAAGACGTCACGCCGGTGCGTTTCGATCTCGACCGCCTGCCCTGATCTCCACCCACTCAAAAATCACGACACCCCGCTGCAGCGCATGCCGAATCGACGGCATGCGATGCAGCGGGGTTTTCTTTGTGACCCGTGTCCGGTGCCCGATCCTGTCTGTCGAGTTGAAATCGACAAGCCTACTCTCATGACAAATCACCCTGTCTGTCGATGATGTCATACGACACGCCTTGGACAAAGTGCCGCCATGCCCTCCACCGAACACATGATCAAAGCATTCATCGAACAGCATCCTGATGATGCGGTGCGTGCCCTCGAAACCTTTGACAAACCCTCTGCGGTCAAGTTGCTCACGCGTCTGCCCAAAAAAGCTCTCCACAGCGTTTTCGAACGGGCAAAACCTGAAAACAGCGCCCAATGGCTGGTCGACCTGCCCATGGACATGCAGCGCGAACTGCTGATGTCGATCCACATGACGCAGGCCGGCATCCTGCTCAAACATCTGGAAGAATCCCATCGCGCCGAAATTCTCTCGGGCGTCTCCGAACAGGTCGCTCATCGCATTCTCGAAATGTCGCGTTACGACCCCGACATGGCCGGCGGCATCGTCGATGCCCGCGTGACCACGCTGCCGGATGACCTGACCGTTCAACAAGCCATCGCTCGCGTGCGCCGCGCCGAACGCCAGACACTCTATTACCTCTATGTCACCAATCGCGATGGCCAGCTTGTGGGCGTGCTGAACATGCGCGACCTGCTGCTTTCGGGCGCGAAAGAATCGATCCGATCTATCCTGAGCCCGAACGTTCTGAGCATTTCGGCCACGATGCCGCGTGAAGAAGCGATCCAATTGATGTGTGATCGCGGCCTGATCGCCGCGCCGGTGGTGGATGACCAGCATCACCTGATCGGCGTGATCAAACATGCGCAGGCCATGCAGGCCAGCCAGGAAGCGCCCTTCGTCGACATGCAGCGCATGGTGGGTGCCGGTGGTGACGAAAAAGCGATGTCGCCGGCGACCACCGTCGTGGCCCGACGCCTGCCTTGGTTGTGCATCAATTTACTGACGGCCTTTGTCGCGGCGGGCGTCGTCGGCATGTTCGAAGACACCATCGCACGTTTCACCGCACTGGCGGTGCTGCTGCCGGTCGTGGCAGGGCAAGGCGGCAACAGCGGCGCTCAATCGCTCGCCGTGGTCATGCGTGGCCTGGCACTCAAAGAAATCAAACCCGGCATGCGATGGCGCGTGCTGCTCAAGGAAGCTCTCGGCGGATTAATCAACGGCTTGGCCATCGGCGTTATCACGGCGGCAGCCGTCTGGTTCTGGCAGCCCAACGTCGGCCTCGCACTGGTCATCGGCCTGGCCATGCCCATCACCATGCTCGCCGCCGCGCTGGCCGGCACGGCCATCCCGATGGCCCTTCAGGCCATGGGGCGCGACCCGGCACAATCGGCCACCATCTTTCTGACCACCGTCACCGATGTGATCGGTTTTTTATCCTTCCTCGGTCTCGCCGCCCTGCTCGCGCACATGCTGGCATGAGAGCAGCCGCCTCTGAGTTGTTGGCGACCGCGAGGTTCTTTATGATTCGTCCCCGATGAAGACTTTTGAGCAATCAAGCCGGAGTGGCGGAATTGGCAGACGCGATGGATTCAAAATCCATTGAGGGGCAACCCTCGTGTGGGTTCGACTCCCACCTTCGGTATTTTTCATCAGCCTGACTCAAAATGTTCGATGCGGCGCTTTGCAAAACAAGCGTACCTTCTCACCACATCAATCGCCCCCCAGCCTTATCCAAACACCTCTCCCGGCGGGAGAGGCCAGGTGAGGGTTTTTAAGATTTTGATCTGCGATTTAAACAGTCAAAACAGGTGGGCGTCTTCGATCTTTCATTACCCAGCGTTTAGTCCGCCAAACTTATCCGGAAACCACGAAACGCCAAGCCCCCCGCTTGCTCGATTCTTTCTTTCGTGAGAACGAATGTGATATCCCCGCTGTTCGCATCGGGGGCGTATTGAAAGACGGCCCTCTGCGGTGTGAACACTTTTTGAATCGGCATAAAAATGTCGCGCCCATCGCCACGCTCTTTTTTCGCGGTGTCGATCTCAGGCAACTTGAGAACAACACCACACTCCGCATCTGCCTTCGCCTCGAAATCGATTTGATACATTCGATGCGGCATGAGCTTGAGATGGGCAAGCGTCATCTTGATGACAGCCAACGGTTTGCCACGACACTGATTCATGTCCACGACATATTCGCCGTTGACATCGAATCGCGGTTGCTGGACGGCGTGCGGTGGATACCAGAAAACAAGATCCGGCCGCCGGGGGAACAAATTGTCTTCGGCAACAGACTTCGGCTCGAACGCCAACGTCGAGCGCGGCCCGATGAGACTCACCGAATAAGGCGGCAATGTCGCGATACCGCCTTCGATTTCACCGGGCTGGATCAGCGGCGTTGACATCGGCAACGCAACTTCGGGCGAACAATGGATGATCTGTTGCGAAATATCGCCCCGAAAATCCGACGACAACGCGATAGACTGCGCAGTCGATCCACGATTCACCACGAACAGTCTCGCACCGTCTTCGCCCTCCGTTGCAAACCCCGGCAAATCCTGACCTTCAAACGAAACAGGGCGCAGGTGCGTTGCGCCGGCAAACGCCGTTCCGAACAAGCGAAACAATTGCCATGAAGCATTGGTTTTCACTTCACCGGCTTTGGCATCGAAATAAAACGCGCCGAACCGATCGTCATAGATGTCGTGATAGCACGCCAACGCAATCACATCACGATGTTCGATCATCCGAGCCAATGTCACGGCAATGAATTGAATCTCGGCCCCGGTGTTTTTCCATTGATCCAGGCCCTCGACACCGATGTTCCACTCCGTGAACCAAATCGGCTTGCCGGGCAGCAGTTTGGCGAACGCTGCCACCGGCGCATCAATCATCGCTTCAGGCTTCAGCAGCGCCGCCGACGGAACCTTGGAACCCTTTTCCAAAGCAAACCCCTGCCCGCCGTAATAATCGTGAAACACGATGGCATCGAACCATTTCTCTTGCGCCAACGGCGTATTCCAGATGCCTTCATAATTCGCGTCGATCCCAAGCGGCGCGAAGCAGGCTCCGATCTTGATCTCCGGCTGATATTGTTTCAGCGCCGCCGCCAGCGGCCGACAATAATTGATGTAGTTCTGCACATGGTTGAACGATCGGCCATCCCAATAAGGCTCGTTACCCATCTCGATGGCGTGCAATTTGATACCGAGCGCGTCCAGATGCTTCAGCAATCCGACCACACTCTCGGGTGTTTCTTCGTAGATATTCAACACCCAGATCGGCGCCACATTGAACCGCTTGCAAAGCCGCGCGAATCCCGGCAGGTCATAGCGCCGACCGATCTTGCGAAACAGTCGTATCTGCTCTCCGGCCCACACGGTTTTGTCATTTGTCGGGTCGGAAAAAGAATCTTCTGTCCATCGATAATTATTGGCCAGCGTACCACCGGGAAATCGCAATCCCGATGGCCGCAATGTTCGAACTGCCTGTTCCATCTGCGGCCCGTCGTGATTGAATCCATAAAACGCGATGGCCGTCAGCAGTGTGGTGTTGAAGCTGTACGGCATCGACGAAAGCGGTTCGGCATTTCCCAATACCACTTTCGCCGGAGCTTGCCCCCGACCTGTGGTCGGGCAACCGAATACCACGACCCATACCAGCAAACAATGGACGATCCATGCCGCACGCGGCGAGCGAGAACAAACAGCCATGAACCCTTCCTTAGATAATGAACAAGCGATCACCCGCAGTCTTGCCCGGCAACACCCACGCCGGTTCTGCCCAACAGTAAAATTCCATCGACCACTCTGATTGGGACATTCGATTTTTTACAGGCAGACATACGCTATTTGCCGCATCAGACGCAGATGAAGACGAACGAAGACTTCAAAGATGCGTAACCCAGCACCTCAGAAGAGCAAACGTCCATACCATTTTGCCTAGGTTCTGTCTGACGGCTCTCGCGTGGGCCAAAGATCGTCGTGGGTTTGTCGTGACAAGGCCGATCGAAACAGCCATATTCGCTGCGATATGGCGATGCAGATCGACGCCGACACGGCGAATCCACGACGATCGACGCCAGCAGGAGCCGTCAGACAGAACCTAGAGGGTTTACTCAGCCCCTCATCGTCCGAATACCTATTAAGCCTCTTCATGCGTTCGAAATTATTGAGTTCGCCATTCTTAATGATGGCGCTAATATTGGCGATTAGTGTTTCAGGGAACAACTTTAGATTTTCGTTTAACACCATTTCTAGATCCACATCTGCATAAGCCTGGCCTTTTAGGTGCTCTTGTTTGATAAAGTCTTGCCGGAAATCTTCAAAAATGTAAAAGGCACTGTCGATATGAATGCCATTTAACTTAAAAGCCGTCATCACCTCAATGGCCTTATTGTTCTTCGCATCCATCACGCCATTCAATGATAATTTTCCCCCTATGCCATCAAACGAAACGTTTCGTGCTACTGCCATTTGATTCTTGATCAGCATATTGCCGCTGATGCGTTGAGGTTTGAAACGTTTGTAATGCATTGACTGTATATCGCAATTGAAATTCAAGTTGAGGTCTGGAGAAATGTTAAACTGATATTCTCCGCTTCCCTCTTGCCCAAAACCCAATTCAAATAGCTGGTCTAAATCGATATACTTTGACTTAAGGTCGGTTTCTATTCCAATAGGTTGGTTTTCAAAAAAGGAGAAAGGTGATGATATTCTTGAAAAACCCATTGAGATGGAAATCACTATTCTCTATCGCACCACTTACATTACTTAACGCGAGGTCATTCTTTGTAAACTGAAGCTCGCCATTCAAGTCTTTGAAATGAACATTTTGCTTTCCTGCTACAAAATTGAGTGCTGTCATTTTGATAGAGCCTGTCGCATCTACTTTTTGAGCGGTTGCCTTTCTCTTAAGCAATGAAGTGCGTCCACTAAATGAAATGTCAATATCGATATCGCCACTCAACTCCTTCACGGCCTGAAGTGGATAAAAGTTAGTAACGGAAGAAGCTTCTAGTGCTCCTTGAAAGAGAAACGTAACATAAGGATCATCAAAGTTCTCTATAGATAGATTGGTTCGAAAAGACCTACCATTTAGGTTTCCATTGACATTGTTGAGTGTGAGAGAAGCACGGCCGAAGGAATTGATAGAAGGGGTCCTGAAAACACCTTCCAGGTTGGCATTTTCAATTTTACTTTGATAGTCGGGGTGGAACAATGTAATGCGTGGTACATCCAAATTTGCAGCGATAGAAAAGGTTCCTTTGTTTTTTACTGATCTCCCCCTTTACCGCCATGTTGAAGTATACATCTCCTTTACTTTGATATTGCGAAACGCGTTAGTTAATTGTTTCCGGAAGGAGGGAAAGCAAGGTTTGTATATCTGTATTCTTCCCATCGCAAGTCATGTCGATGAGATTGTTACTTTGAAAGTTGTAGGTGCCTTTTACCTCAAATTGGGATTGGTGCAAGTCCAGGGTGGATGGTCGAATGTTGACTAGTTTATTCCCATCATCGTAGGTGAGATCCGCCAGCACTTTAAATCTTTTGTTTTTCAGCAAAGTAGTGGATCCCACACCAATCTGAATGGAAGTCACATCTCCATCGGCCGCTATATCGTAAAGCCTTCCATCTATTTTAATGGAGGCCACTAGTTGGTCACTCTCAAATTGATGGTCTTGTAAGCGATATATGTCCTTGTAATTGACTACCGTGTTCTTAAGTACCACATTCTTGAGATTGAATTGAATCTTTTTATCTGTACTTGCCGAAGAGGATGATTTGACCACTTCATAATTGGTTTGTCCGTCTTTGTCTATTTTGAGATTCGTCTCGCTATCAGAAATTTGTAGGCTCTCTGATGTTATAATTGCCCCTTCCAAACTTCAATAGGATTAAGAAAAAAGGATACTTTTTTGGCAGTCAGCAGAGGGTAGTTACCAGGATGGCTATCCTCCACATAAACATCGTGAAATACGATGGCCATATTGGGGAAATCGTCCCATGGTGAAATATCGATTTTACCGATTTTCACAGGAGTGCTCAGGCTCTTGTTGGCCTCAGTGATGAATTGCTGAATAATGCGATCCTTAAACAGAAAAACTGATGTAAGGGAGGCAATAAGGATAGCACCGAAGGCGAGAGAAATATAAAAAAGTAAGCGCTTAAGCGTTTTCAATTAAAAAATGGGTTACTCGCTAGTAACGCAAAATTCAGCCCAATCTGATTGAAAAACAAAGACTTAGCGAAAGAATAAGAAAATATGAGGCGAAAATTTGGACTTTAAAGATACCGATCGGTATCTTTGTGTGTGCGCAACCCAGAAATAACTAAAGAGAAGATACTGAGGCAATCAGGCCAACTGTTTAATACACAAGGGTATAAGGCCACTTCTATTAGTGATATTACCAAGGCTACCGGGCTTACCAAGGGCGCTATTTACAGGCACTTTGAAAGTAAGGCTGTGTTGGAGATGGAAACACTGAGCCATTTGTCAACACAAATGTTTAGTTACTTACGTGTGAAAATAAAAGAGGAAAGAACGGCACCGGAAAAACTGAGAGCCATTTTTAATTTTTTCGAAACTTATGTGTCCAAGCCACCCGTAAAAGGAGGGTGCCCTTTGTTAAATGTGGCCATTGAGGTGGATGATGCACATCCTGCTTTACGCAAAAGGGCAGTGTTGATGCTGGATATGTTTAAAGACGCCATCATTACGATTTTAAATAATGGAGTAAAGTACAATCAGTTGAAGGCCGATATTGATAAAGAATATTATGCCACGGTAATTATCGCAGGCTTAGAAGGTGCCATCATGATGAGCAAGCTTCGAGGCAATGATGACGACATCGTTAGAGTGGCAAAGCACCTGACTCAAATGCTTAAGGAAATAGAGTTGTAAAAAAATTTGAACCAACTGATACCGATTGGTATCTACAGTATGATAAAGAAAATTGTTCCAAAATTAATCGGAGGATACCTCAACACGCTGGCGCTGGTGGCGCCTTCCAAGGTGGGTGAAATAGGGTTTAATATTTTTTGCACACCATTGGCACCTCCCATCAAACCTCACCACCAGGAGTTCTTAGAAACGGCCCAGCTCTTTCGGTTCAATAGTGAAGGCGTGGATCTTCAGGGATATCAATGGGGTCATGGAAAGAAAAAAATAGCTTTTTTGCACGGCTGGCAAAGCCACACCTACCGATGGAAGAAATACATTCAATCATTTTCTCACGAGGAGTACACGATTTATGCTTTTGATGCTCCAGCCCATGGACTTTCTGCAGGAAAGTTTGCCAACATTCCTATTTATAGTGATGCCATAAAAGACTTTGTAAAGAAAGTTGGTACAATCGATTTTGCTGTTACCCATTCTATGGGATCGTTCGCACTGATGCACGCTTTGCACCATCACCAACATCTTGCAGTTGGTCATTTTATAGCAATGGGGTCACCGGGAGAAGCCAACGATTTCATTTCTTTCTATAAGAAGTTTACTGGTCTGAACGATCGGACATTTAAATATATCATCCAGCACTTTGAAAAGGTCTTGCGCCAAACACCAGACTATTTCTCAGCACCTGCCTTTGCAGCGTCATTAAACATGCCTGGTCTTATCATTCATGATGAGGGAGACGAAGAGGCACCTTACACACATGCTCAACGCATTCATTCGGCCTGGCCACAATCTCAATTGATTACCACCCAAGGCTTTGGGCATAATCTCAGGGCACCGGAGGTGGTGGAGATTGTAAGGGATTTTGTTATGAAAGAGCAGTTGCAAAGCATTGGTACCAGATAAAATTGGGCATTTCAGTTAAATTCAGATTTGAGTAACTTTTTTTGTTCAAACGAAAATCTATTCTAGATTTGCAGTCCCAAATGAAGGGGAGCTTAGCTCAGCTGGTTCAGAGCATCTGCCTTACAAGCAGAGGGTCGGGGGTTCGAATCCCTCAGCTCCCACAATCAGAGGCCATCGAAAGATGGCCTCTTTTGTTTGGTGAGATTGCCAAGCTTGCTTGAGCAATCGAAGTAAACAAAAAGGGAATCGCGGAGCGAGGCTTTTGATTGTAACTCCCCCACATGGGATCAACTCAGTTAATCCCTCAGCTCCCACAAATCAAAAGCCATCGTGGCTTTTCTTGTTTAGCAGGAGTTTCAGTGCCGTTGGATAATGAATGGTGGACCTGCCCCGACTTTTGTAAACCACATCTCCATTGACCACGTTGAGGCCCTTTTCAACTCCTCATTTTCCGAACATGCTTTTCTCCAGCCTTTATCTGCCAACTGAAGCGCGTACGGTAAAGTCGAGTTGGTCAATGCTATGGTGGATGTGCAAGGAACCGCTCCCGGCATGTTGGCCACGCAATAGTGTACCACGTCATCTACTATAAAAGCAGGGTTTTCATGTGTAGTTGGTGTGCACGTTTCCACACAGCCGCCTTGGTCAACCGCCACATCTACGATTACGGTCCCCGGTCGCATTTCCATAAGCATGTCTTTCGTAATAAGTTTAGGTGCCTTGGCTCCCGGAATAAGTACAGCCCCAACAATCAAATCATGCGTTTTGATGAGTTTGCGAATGTTGTATTCGCTGCTGAATTCCGTTACTACGTGATGTGGCATGATGTCGTTGATGCGTCTCAATCGAGGTAGGTCGATATCCAAAACTGGCTATCATGCGCGCCCAAACCTGCAGCCATCTTGGCGGCTTGTACGCCAACAATACCTCCACCGAGAATGAGCACTTTACCTGGGGCAACTCCCGGTACGCCTCCAAGCAAAACACCTCGTCCTTTTACTGGTTTTTGCAAGAAGCGTGGCCTTACCTGAATAGCCATTCTACCAGCTACTTCAGACATTGGTACCAGCAATGGTAATGACCTGTCAGATTGCTCCACGGTTTCGTAAGCAAGACAAACGGAACCGCTGTCTATCATGGCGTGGGTCAAAGGTTCGCAAGAGGCAAAGTGGAAATAGGTGAAAATGAGTTGGTCTTTTCGGCAGCGCGCGTATTCTTCCGCTATCGGTTCCTTTACTTTCATAATCATTTCGGCATCTGCCCAAACCTGATTTGCCGATGCGAGAATCTTCGCTCCAACCGCACGGTAATCCTCATCCGGAAAACCGCTTCCATGTCCAGCAAACGTTTCAATTAGTACAGAATGACCTCTCTTAATGAACTCATGCGCACCGGATGGTGTTAGCGCAACTCTACTCTCATTGTTCTTAATTTCCTTTGGAACCCCTATAATCATAGTGCAAATATTTTGGTTTCTGTAAAAATCCACACCGCACCCCTAATTATTATGGGGTAGGGATGATATTATTTTAGTTTTTTACAACCCCGGTGTTGAAAACCTAGGGTTAATCGGATTCCTGCCAGCGTTTTACCTCCACCTGCTCTTTGATGATGTCGATGCTCTTATTAATCATCTCTACGCTCATCCGGTTCAGCTCCTCATCTTCTTCTTGCAATAGCATCATGTCCATGGTAACATCGGCCAATTCACTAATCACCTGCGTATTTT
>CALOAZ010000125.1:0-9583 GCA_942491355.1 uncultured Phycisphaeraceae bacterium | reverse complement strand
GCATTACATCGAGAAATGTGAGCATTTCATTTGTTGAAAAATGTGCATCAGCAAGCATTCGCTTGAATGGGAAAGTTTTCATTACTTGTTTTGTTATTTCTATGGCAAGCCTACTTTTTGTTTTATAATGTTCCTGGGCAAGCTTTTTCCCAATGTAAGGAATCGATTCAATGGGAATATTTACCTTCGTATCTGTTAGCAATGAAGTCATCATTTTAATGCCCATCAAAGCTTGATGTTTGCTGCCGTCGTATCCAAGGTCGAGGTCAATTTGTGCTGCATATATTTTTGTAAGTTGGGTATCATCGTGAATCAAAACTGTTTTTGTTATGTCAAGAGCTTCATGAGCGATTAGTTCTAAAACTGTAGGCAAGTTTTCAGTATTATGAATCGATTTTGTGAAACTTCTGTAAAGACTGTCATGAGAGGTGCTGATTGTTTTGGCTAAGTTTGTGCAAACTTTTTTCTCTTTGCATTCTAATAATGCTTGTACATATTGTGGTACTTGTGTTTTTTGGTATGATTGATTTTCAAACATGTTTGAGGTCTCCTTTTTTGTTATAGCTACTTACTACTCACTAAATTGGAGACCATTTTTACTTAAATGTCAAGCCTGAAGGGAAGTTTCAGCGACTGCGTAAGTCCTGTCATGAGCGATTAGTTCTAAAACTGTAGGCAAGCTTTCAGTATTATGAATCGATTTTGTGAAACTTCTGTAAAGACTGTCATGAGAGGTGCTGATTGTTTTGGCTAAGTTTGTGCAAACTTTTTTCTCTTTGCATTCTAATAATGCTTGTACATATTGTGGTACTTGTGTTTTTGGTATGATTGATTTTCAAACATGTGTTTGAGGTCTCCTTTTTTGTGATAGCTACTTACTACTCACTAAATTGAGACCATTTTTACTTAAATGTCAAGCCTGAAGGGAAGTTTCAGCGACTGCGTAAGTCCTGTTTTTGCAATGCAAGACGGTCGCGACAGCAAAAATATGACGGTGCATCCTGCAACAGCTGCATTGCGTGAGTCAGCGCATAAGGATAAGACGATGGTCAGTGGTCAGGGCAATCTTCAAGTAGTTTGTCATCAAGTTGCCAAGTGTTAGTTCCTGGAGACCAGCATAATCAAGTATGCGTTGGATTGTTTTCAGATGAGCTCTTGTGCTTGATTGTAGGTTGTCTGTGAGGTTGAGCGGGCACGGCTAGCGTGTCTTTGCAAAACACTCATGCAAAATTTACGCCTTTAGGCGCTGCTCGATGGGGGAAAGCAACTGTCTTGGGTTCTGTTTGTCGAGAGAAGTGAATGAAAAGCTTGATGCAAAGGACATGGAGATTGTTGATCGAAAGGTTTCATGGTGCTTTGCTGTAAGGAGGATCATTTTAGAAAGAGGCTTCTCCGATGTGAAGCTAGTTAAAGCGATTGAGAAGCTTAAAGGTTTTATTCTTGAGGGGATTGATTGCGATGATAACCGTTTGCTTTACAATAAGTTGGTCGATCTTGTTGATAAAGGTTATGCCGCGGCAGTGAGGTTATTGCTTGGTGATGAAATAATTCATAGATTGATTACAGAGGATCATGATGGTGGGCTTTCTGGCGCGGTTTATAGAGGTCACGAAGCAGTAGTGAGGGTGTTGCTTAGCGACAGGAGAATTTATCTGTTGATTCCACAAAATATTGTTAGCCTTACTTTTAGGAATGTTGTTCAGAACGGTCACGAAGTGGTCCTGAGGCTGCTGCTTGGCAATGATAGAATTCGTGAATTGATTACGGCCGATACTGTTCGTATTGCTTTGGTAGGAAGTGCTAATGAGAATATTAAGCAGGTGATTTATCAGTTTTATCCTGATTCAAGACCAAGAAGATTCTCATGTTATTTCAATGACGGAGCAAAAAAAGTTTTTTTGCTCCGTCATTGAATTATTTTTCATACTCCTTGCAAAACACCAACAGCATCAAAAAATCGCATAAGCTTCCCTTTGTACAAATCTGAATAGTATGTATGCAGCCAGCCATGGCGACACTTCGACCGATCCAAAGTTTAGTTTTTTCATGCAAAGCATTTGTGTATAAGGCTAAGCTGTTTTCTGGATGGATAAATGCATCATTGCAGGAGTGGATGAAAAAGATAGGTGCGTGAATTTTTTTGACACTTTCAACTGCTTTCCATGATCCATGTCGCAATTCGCGAAGTATTGGAACATGGATCGAATCAAGTAAAAGAATGGATAGTAGGGTAAGCCACTTAAACTCCTCGAAGGTACATTTTCAAGTCCAGAAAATGTTGAGTCAACAACTAAAGCGTCACAAAGGCTAGGATCTTTTTCAGCAGCTTTGAGAGCGGCGGCTCCTCCCATTGAAACACCAAGGACAACTGTTGGAAGATTGGGCCTGTCTTTTTGAAGTGTTGTTTTTAAAAAATGTGTTGCAGTAATGACATCTTTGTATTCATGGCAACCAATTGAAATGATGTTGCCAGTTGGTGAATGATCTGCGTCAAAACCGCGATCGCTACGCCGACTTTTCGGTTCAGTACATGTACATCGTGGATCGCAATGATCACCTCACCGGCATTCTGCGCATTCGGGATCTGCTATTCACCTCTCCCCAGGCCCGACTTGAAAACATCATGATCCGTTCACCGCTGAGCGTGCGCGACCATGATGCCTTGGATGCCCTTCGGGAATTCTTCACCGAACACGACTGGATCGGTGTTCCGGTCACCGACAGCAAAAACAAATTGGTCGGCGTGGTTCGACAGGAAGATCTGGAAGAAGCCCTTGGTCAGGCTGAAGTGGATCGCTACCTGAACATCAGCGGTATTCTCGGCGGCGAAGAATACCGTTCGATGCCGTTGATCTCGCGCTGCGGCCGCCGTCTGTCCTGGCTGAGCATCAACATCGTGCTGAACATCATCGCGGCGAGCGTGATCGCCGCCTATCAGGACACACTGACCGCCGTCATCGCTCTGGCTGTTTTCCTGCCCATGATCAGTGACATGAGTGGCTGTTCCGGCAATCAGGCGGTCGCGGTCAGCATGCGCGAGCTGTCACTGGGCCTGGTGCGTCCCGGTGAATTCTGGCGCGTCTTTTTCAAAGAAGCCGGACTCGGCATGATCAATGGTCTGGTGCTGGGCATCCTGCTCGGTGCCGTCGCCTGGTTCTGGAAAGACAACACTTGGCTTGGCCTGGTGGTGGGCAGCGCCTTGATGATCAACACGCTCGTTGCCGTCACTTTAGGGGGCCTGCTGCCGTTGATTTTCAAGTCACTTAAAATGGATCCGGCCCTTGTATCCGGCCCCATTCTGACCACCGTCACAGACATGTGCGGTTTTTTCCTAGTCCTCAGTCTCGCGTCGCGCGTCCTGCCGCAACTGCAGCAAATGATGTAGCATCACGCAACTTCAAAAGCCATCCGCCGTCGAACTCAGGAGCTTTTCAGTGAAACTTGGCATTCTTTCCACCAGTCCGCGCCGTTACAGCACACGACGCTTGGTGCAGGCCGCAAAACAACGGGGCCACAAGGTCCAGGTATTGAACACCACGAAGTTCGCCATCGATCTTCAGCAGGAACTGCCGGACCTGTATTACAAGAACAAATCCTTGGCGAGCTACGATGCCGTGGTACCCCGCATCGGCGCTTCCATCACCTACTACGGCACGGCCGTCGTGCGCCAATTTGAGCAGATGGATGTCTATTGCTGCAATACGGCTGCGGGCATCATCAACTCGCGTGACAAACTGCGATCGCTTCAGATTCTCAGCCGCCATAAAATCGGCATCCCGCACACGGCCTTCGTGCGCAGCAAAGAGGATGTGATGCCGGCCATCGAACGCGTGGGTGGCGCCCCGGTCATCATCAAACTGCTCGAAGGCACTCAGGGCATCGGCGTGATTCTCGCTGATTCAAAAGACATCGCCGCCGCCATCGTCGAAACCCTTCAAAGCACCAAGCAAAACGTGCTGATCCAGAAATTCGTCGCCGAAAGCAAGGGTCGTGACATTCGCGCCTTCGTGGTAGGCGACCGCGTTATCGCCGCCATGCGGCGCCGCGCCCAAGGACAGGAATTCCGTTCCAATGTACACCGCGGTGGCCGCACTGAAATGATCACGCTCGATCCGGCCTATGAAGAAACCGCCGTGCGATCAGCTCAGATCATGGGCTGGCCGCGTGGCCGGTGTGGACATGCTCGAAGGCGTCGACGGACCGCAGGTGATGGAAGTCAATTCCTCACCGGGCCTCGAAGGCATTGAAGGTGCGACCAGTCTCGATATCGCCGGTGAAATCGTGGATTACATTGGCGATCAGGTGAATTTTCCGGATCTCGACATCCGCCAGCGCCTGAGCGTCAGCCGGGGATACAACGTGGCCGAGCTTTCGATTCCCGCCGGCTCCGAACTCATCGGTAAAACCATTCAGGATTCGGGCCTGCGCGATCGCGATATCGTGGTTCTCACGCTTCATCGCGATACCGCGGTCATTCCGAATCCGAAAGTCACGCGCGACTTCCAAGCCGGCGATCGCCTGCTGTGCTTCGGCAAGCAGAGTGAAATGAAGGCAATGATCCCGGACCGCACAGGGCGTCGCAAGAAACGCAAGCCGCAATACCGAGATCCGGATGGAGCAACTTCGTGAGCACCCCTTCGTGGTTCGGCCATCACATTGCGCCAGGCGAAAGGCTCAACCTGAACCTGGTTATTGCCAGCAGCTTCAGCAGCATGCCGGTCCATATTCCCGTGCATGTCTGGCGGGCTGAAGAAGACGGTCCGAATGTCTTCGTCAGCGCCGCGGTTCACGGCGATGAAATCAACGGCACCGGTGCCATCCGCGAACTGATCATTCACGAACCGTTTGCACTCCGGCGCGGCACGATGATTCTTATCCCGGTGGTAAACGTCCTTGGCTTTGAACGTCACGCACGCTATTTGCCAGACCGGCGTGATCTGAATCGCTGCTTTCCGGGATCCACCACCGGCAGCATGGCCAGTCGCATGGCCCGCGTGATCATGGATGAGCTGGTCACACGTTGCCAATACGGCATTGATCTGCATACAGCGGCGGTCCGACGCACCAACTTCCCGAATGTGCGTGCGGATATGTCAGACACCGAAGTCGCCCGCATGGCCAAAGCGTTCGGTTGTGAAATCATTATCGATGGCAAAGGGCCCAAAGGCTCGCTGCGCGTGAAGCCACGCGAGCCGGTTGCTCGACACTGATTCTTGAAGCCGGCGAAGTCTGGAAGGTCGAAACCGCTGCGGTGGAATATGCGCTGCGCGGCATCCGAAATGTCCTGATCGAACTCGACATGGTTGAAGGCACACCGCAACCTTCTGCTCAGCAAGTGATCATTTCAAAAACAAAATGGCTGCGTGCTGAAATGGGTGGTTTTCTCCAGTTTCATGTGGCACCCGGTGATCTGGTCGAGAAAGATCAGCCCATTTCCACCAACACCACACTGCTCGGCTTGGAACAAACCACCGTCCGCGCGCCGCGTGCGGGGCTGGTCCTCGGCCTCACCACACTGCCGTCGGTGGCCCCGGGAGATCCCATCTGCCATCTCGGCTTGCTGGATCGAAAAGCTGCGGCATTGCAAAAGGCACAAAGCCGTTCCGGCACGCTGATGGAACAAGCTCGCCTGGATCTGGCCACCAATGTCCACGTGACCGAACACGAAGAGCTTCCTGAGGAAGACCCCGCTTGAACCGCGAACAAAGCTCACCCGGACTCGGCACATTCGGCGGTGTGTTCGTCCCCAATGTGCTGACGATTCTCGGCGTGATTCTCTTCATGCGCACGGGATGGGTGGTTGGTCACGCCGGCTTCTGGGGCGCGATGGCCATTCTCACCATCGCCAACATCATCACGCTGCTGACGGCACTGTCGCTTTCGGCACTGTCGACCAACACGCAAGTCGGAGCCGGTGGCGCTTACTTCATCACCTCACGCAGTCTCGGCGTTGAAATCGGCGGCAGCATCGGTGTGCCGCTGTATTTTGCGCAAGCGGTTTCGGTCGCGTTCTATCTGGTGGGTTTTGCCGAATCGCTCGAATACGTCATCCCGGGTGTGGATCGACAGATGGTCTGCCTGGTGATGCTGGGGTTATTCATCGGCGTGGCTTGGTTCGGCGCCGGTGTGATCGCCAAAACGCAGTATTTCATTTTGGGCGCCCTGCTGATTTCGCTGGTTTCTCTGTTCGCCGGCTACCGTCCGCTTGAAGATCTCACGATCAATCTCCAACCCCACTACACCGATGGCCAGAGTTTCTGGTCGGTCTTCGCGATCTTCTTTCCTGCAGTGACCGGCATCATGTCGGGCGTGAGCATGTCGGGCGATCTGGCCGAACCCTCCAAAGCCATACCGCGCGGCACCATTGCCGCCGTGCTTTGCACCTTTGTGGTTTATGCTCTGGCCATTGCCCTGCTGGCCTTCGGTTCCGACCCGACCGCGCTGCAGGAACAGCCGCTGATCATGAAAGAGATCGCTCTCTACGGCCCGCTGATTTTCGTGGGCTTGTGGGCCGCCACGCTTTCATCCGCACTGGCGAGTCTGGCCGCCGCGCCGCGCACCTTGCAGGCACTCGCGGTCGATAACGTGGCGCCCTCGATCCTCGGTCGTCGCCACGGCACCACGCGCGAACCGCGCATCGCACTCGTCCTCAGTGGCATCGTCGCTGCCGGCTGCGTCATGATCGGTGAACTGGATCTGATCGCACCGATCATCTCAATGTTCTTCCTGGCCACCTACGGCACCTTGAATATCGTCGCCGGTCTCGAAGCCTTGGTCGCCAATCCCAGCTATCGCCCAGCCTTTCGCGTGCATTGGCTGCTATCGATTCTCGGCGGCTTGGGCTGCGTGGGCGTGATGTGCTTGATCGATCCGATCGCCACCGCTGCTTCGACCGTGGTCATCATCGGCATTTACACCTGGCTCACGCGCCGACGCCTGAGCGGCTTCGTGGGGTGACATGCGCGGCGGCATGTGGTTCGCGATCACGCGTTTTGCCCTGCTGCGCTTCGAATCCTCGCAGCAACATCTGCGCAACTGGCGACCGGTGGTGCTGGTTCTTGCGGGCAATCCTCATGCGCGACAGCGCATGATCCAGTTCGCCGACTGGATCGAAGCCGGCAGCGGCTTTCTGTTTCTCGCTCAAATCGTCACGGGAGAATTGGATCCCCTACTGCCCAAACAGCCGCGCCTGCAGGACAACCTGCGCACCTTCATCCAGGAAAAAGGCCTTTCAGCCGCTGCGCGCACCGTGGTGGCCAAAGACTTTGAAAGCGGCGTGCTCACGCTGCTGCAGGTCACCGGCCTCGGTGAATTCGAACCCAACACGGTACTGATCGGCTGGAGCGAAGACGCCATCAAACGCGATGGCTTTCTCGGATCGCTGCGCCGCATTCTCGGCCTCAAACGCAACCTGCTGGTCTATGCCGAAGCCGACGATGAAGATGACACCACACTCGATCGCTGCATCGATGTCTGGTGGTACGACAAAACCAACGCGTCATTCATGCTCACGTTGGCATATCTGATTCAATCCAACAGGAAGTGGGAAAATCACAAGATCCGCGTCCGAAAAATCATCCGGGATGAAGACGGCATCGATGCGGCTCGCGAAGGTCTGATCCAGCAACTGGCCGAATATCGCATTCCCGCCGAAGCCGATGTGATCGCTTCGACCGATCCACCGCTCGAAGTCATCGCACGCCTGTCAGAACGATCCGCCGTCACCTTCGTGGGACTGCGCGAACCAGATCCAGACGATCCCAATCCGCTCGAAGGCTATGAAATTCTGATTCAACGCCTGCTCGGCGATGTGCTGCTCTGCAAATCCTGGCACGTGCTCAAGGATTGAGCCGGGTTTTCATCGCCCAAAAAACTGTTGGACGTCTGCATGCCTCAGACATCGCCGCCTTCAGGTTCATCCGTGATTTTATATTTTGAAAGCCGGTAATAAAGCATCCGGATACTGATTCCCAGATCCTTGGCGGTCTTGTCGCGATTCCCCTCATTGCGATTCAAGACCTTGAGGATGTAGCGGCTCCACCTCATCCAGATCGAGGATCGGCTTGTCAGGATGTGACATCTCTGCTTCTTCGCCTTCTGACACCCCACTCTCGGCATGATCCACAAACGGAAGCGAAGGCACAGGCTCCTTCGATGTTTCTTCCAGATAGTGCTGCCACGCACGCCCCAGAGCGCGATCCACGTCGCAGCATAAAGGGTTTTGTGAGATATTCCACGGCATCCAGGCGCATGGCTTCTTGTGCGGTCATCAAATCCCCATAGCCTGTCAGAATCACGGCCTGGATATTCGGCCATTTCATTTTGGCCTTATGCAGAAACGCCAGACCGCTCATTCCGGGCAAGTGAAGATCGAGCAATACCACCGGACAGAAATGCTGATTCAAAGTGCGCGCCCGGCTTCGCCGCTGGCAGCCACCTCGACGGTATAGCCTCTTTGCCCGACCGACTCCGAAAGAGCCTCACGCAAACGCGCTCATCCTCCACCACCAATACGGGTCGTGATGTATCCACGGATTCCTTCTGTCACGCCTCGTGACGCGCCGGCAATTCGATCGTGAAACAGGATCCATGCCCCTTGCCTTTGCTTTGAACGGTGAGATGGCCATCATGATCCGAGACAATGGCATGCGAAATCGATAAACCCAAACCGATCCCCATCGGTTTATCACTGTAAAACGGCTCGAAGACATGATCCAAATAGTGCGGTTCGATGCCGCAACCGTCATCGGTCACACGAATCACCACCCGGCCACGTGACTGCCATTCGGCCTCCACCATCACATGGCCCTTGCGGAGATCGATCGCGTCGAGGGCATTGATCAGCAGATTGGTCAACACCTGTTTCATTTCAACTTCATTGATCTCGGCCACCACGGCTTCGATGCCGACTCTGCGTGTTTCGATCGTGCCGCCTTGATATTTGGGTAGCGACAGCACCATCGAGATCACTTCATCAATCACAGGCGACACGTATGTGGCGGCTTTCAATCCAGAATTGCCGCGCGTCATGACCAGCAGCTTTTCGATGATGCTTTTACAGCGGAAGGATTCGCGGTGAATGATATCCAGCGCCCCGACGGTTCGGTCGGAACTTTTTTCGACTCCGTCTTTTTGAATCCGATTAAGCGCCATCTCCGCATGGGTGGCGATCACACTGAGCGGGTTGTTGATTTCATGCGCCACACCCGCCGCCAGATGGCCGACACTGGCCAGTCTTTCAGATCGCGCCAATTCGCGGCCTTTTTCGGAGACTTTGCGTTCAAGGTCCGCATGCATCGAGGCGAGTTCAGCCGTCATCAGATTGAATTCCTCGACGACGGCCTGAATCTCCGCATCACCTGACACGCTGATGGGGTGAAAGTTCTGCGTGGCCCGTATCGCACGCATGCTGCCTCTGAGATCCTGAAACGGCTTCACGATATGACGATACTGGCGCATTCCGATCAACACACTGATCACAACCACCCCAATGATCAGAGCGCCGAGCACTACAATCCATCGCGTGGTGTTTTCGATCACGCCACCGCGCACGACCCGCAGTCACCGTGTTTTCATAATCGAA